>JAHEGY010000231.1 GCA_024644875.1 Cyclobacteriaceae bacterium | reverse complement strand
GCATCTTCCTTTCTCACTTCATCTTCTACAGCTGCCATAACTCCGGAAGCATAATACGATGATACACCAATGTATGCACCTCGTATTGCTGCAGCATAAAGTAAGGCTCGTTTCCATCCGGCTTCCTTAGGTGCAGGATAGTATTCCTGAAACTTAACTTTACCATCAAATCCAAATTTTGCTACATTCTGCTCTGAATAAATAAAGATACCATCCTCTAATACTTCAAGATTACTTGGTGATTCGCCTCCCATAAACTTTAGCTCAAAATCCGACTGCTCACGAACAGTCTCAGTCTGCTCGTCAACTATCATAAGCTTTTTGGATTTGTAATCAAAGGCATAGATTTTGCCATCGTGTTGCGCTGTCAATTGAGGCATCGTATTAATGCCTTTTTTCCATTTTAAAGTCCCTGAAACAGGATCCAATATATTCATTGATTCTGTAGTGACATAGAGTATTCCATTGTTAAGTGGGACAATTCCAACAACACTTCCATCAACTTTCACCGGTTTTTCGAACGTAATAACTCCCGTGCTGGGATCTAAATAGTTTAAAAAGTTCTTACTTGATGTCTGGGAAACTAATAGTATTCCGTCGCCAGCATCGAGGTAATCATAAATGCCTCCTTTTATTGCAACTCCCCTGCCTTTCTTTCCCCATAGCCCTTCATGAGTATCGTAACTAAACAAATTAATTTTGGTTCTGTTACCGTCATCAGGCAGCACAAGTATACCATTATCCATAAATACCACGTGGCCCAGCTTTCCTTTTACTTCGAGTGGATCTTCCCAAACAAGACTGCCATCGCCTATATTATAGGCATTGTATACATTTGAATAATTAATCGAAGGTTCACCGCTTGAAGAAGTCATACTGGATTGTGATTCCTGCTGAGATCCAAGATAAAATACATTGCTGCCTTCTGGTCTGTAATAACGCAAATCAATTTCCATATCCTTGGTCATACTTTCGGCAGCAGTTTTCATCAAAGCGCCAAACGCTCCCATTTTATCTAGTTGAGCTGTTTCTTTTGAATTTGCTTCTTTCCAGATTACGTTTCCAGTGGATGCATTTAGCTTATAATTATTAAATAGTGTAACTATAATGAGTTCTTGATTCCCCAACTCGGTCGCGGCTATAATTCTCCCAAATTTTTCATTCATCGTCCATGAAACACTTCCATCAGACATTTTTACTGAGACCATAACCGGCTCATTACTAAATGATTTGCCTGCTACCAGAAGGGCGTCAGAATTGTATAACAGAAAATAATCTTCAATTGAACGAATCCCTGCCTGCTCTGAATCAAAAACAAGATCACCGGTTAATTGATCTATCAAAAGGATGTCATCCTCTTTGTCTACTGTAAAAAATGGACTATTCGGAAGCTCATTATATGCTGCTCGATTCAATCCTGCCAAATCAGGTTTGCTCCAAACAATTGCACCAGTCTCAATATCAATTCCTGACAGTTGATTTCCCGAACTAACGATTAGATTTCCCAGAGATGTTACTTCCTGCCAGTAAATATTCGCAGAAAGCTCATTTTGCCATTTTTCTTCTACCTGGCCAAAAAGTGAAAGATTTATCGCTGATACCAATACCACTGTGGTGTAGCATCTTCTAAAATTAAAAAGCATATTCATGATAGGTTTAAATTATTTATTCAAAAATAGGTTAAACCAGATGTTACTTTTGATCAACAAAAGAACATAAACTTCTTATGTAAGTATTCGTAACTTTCCGTATTCTTCCCTTAATATCACTATTTTGAGAAAGTAAGCCTTCTTCCGCTGGATCAAATTGAACTTTATTGCCCATGAAATTGTATTAAAATAATAGCTTGGTATTCATTTAACTACATCCTACAATTTGAAATCTAAAACACCATTAAAAATCGTAGGCATCAACTTAATACTTTTCGGCCTGCTCTTCGGCCTGGTTTCATTTAACAAAGAATTTTTAAGGCCTTTAAGCACACCAAATTCGCTGAGTTCCATATTTACCGGAAGTTTTCCTAATTTCATTGCAGCTTATCTAATTTCCCTGGCACCAATCAACGCTGTAATTATTCGAAAGCCAGAAAAAAGTCAGGCAATGGCATATCTAAGTGCCATTATTGTATTCTTAGTCCTGGCAATAGAAGAGGTAAAACCCATGTGGGGAGCAAGTACCCATTTTGACACATACGATATTGTTGCAAGTGCACTTGGATCTGCCATGGCAATACTAACATATGAGCTATTAAAAAATGCCAAAGTATTTAAGAATCCTATCTAGAATTTTGGCCTTTCTGGTCCATCGTAAGGGGCCGCTCCAAAATTTTTACCTCTTGGCTGGACCGATAGCAGACTCGGATCGGTAACTGTTGGTGCCTCAATAAATCCGTAATATCTCCCCATCCAATAATCTCTCAAAAAACCAGTAGGCTCCATAATCCGTCTTCCATTGGCTCCTCCATCTAAACTAATTGCGCGT
Source organism: Cyclobacteriaceae bacterium (assembly GCA_024644875.1). Taxonomy (GTDB): domain Bacteria; phylum Bacteroidota; class Bacteroidia; order Cytophagales; family Cyclobacteriaceae; genus JAGTVG01. Next base: position 844 of record JAHEGY010000231.1, on the reverse strand, counting down.
CGACTGCCACGAGACACGCTTAATTCTCTTGGAGAAATTGCCTTAAGTCCTCCTTCGTAAGAAGTATACCCTGCTTCTATAAAAAGATCGTCACGATGAGAATTATTGTAGTTGTATTCGATACAATCCAATGTCCATGCTCGCAAATGATTTACGCATTGATCGATCTCACAATCATTACCAGTGTGCGCTCCATAAGTGAAATTGAACCATGGGATATGCTCCATTCTTTTGATCTCGTAAAATCGTTCAATACTTCTGAGGTAGTAGGATCGCAATTTTGGATCAGATGTATACCTCAAAATAGTAGCATAGGCTTCATTGGCCAGGTTGTCATCCCAAGGAGCTAAACTTGCCGGTGGAAACGTATTTTTCTGCTTGAGTGTATTCGTTAAATATCCCCAATCCACCAATTGCTGATACCCTTTCATATATTTCTCATCACCTGATACCGAATAAGCAGCCTGCATAAACGTTAAGGCTTCAAGCCCATTCACGCCCCGGTCGCTGTATCCATAAGGACGAAGTAAGTATTCAGGATTCCATCTTCCCCATCGGGTGGGCTTTCCATCTTTGTCAATAATTACCCAGCCATTGTCCATGATGTAGGAAGCCATTCTGGTGATATGTTCCCTGGCTAGTTCCTTTTCTTTCCCCTTAGCCACAAGATCATGAAACAAGGACACTGAATAAAAATGAGCAATTATTTCATCACTCGATGTGTCTCCTTTCCAGTTCCATTTGCCATCTTCTGTCGGGTACCATCTGGCTGGCAATCCACCCGAACCACTCTTTCCCATCTCATCCTTATCCGCTGTGGTAGACCATATCGATCGAGCAATTA
>JAHEGY010000142.1 GCA_024644875.1 Cyclobacteriaceae bacterium | reverse complement strand
CGATGGTTAAAATCATCCTCATCAAAACGAATCATTTCAAATTCTCGTCCATGATGGTCACTATGGCAACTGGCGCAATCTTCATTATTCACTTCACTTGAGGCATGATATCCCTTATCCTGATCAATACGGATCTTCAGCTCCTGGTGGCAGTCCAGGCATTTTTCGTTGGATACATCCCCACCGAGAATATGGCACTCCGTACAATTCATTATCCCTTCCAAATCAGCATGCGCCCTGGCCAGATCCCCGGGTGAGATTTGAGCTTCCGCCATTGCTGAAAGCAGAATAAATAAAAGTGCAATATGAAGTATCCTTCCCCTCATTCTATATTTAATGGATAACAGGCTTTATCCTTTATCCATATTTTTTAAGCGTATAACCGAATCTCTTGGTAATCTTTACCCCGGACTTTTCAAGGAATTGTGTTGGCAATTCACCACCCGCAAAGATATAAACCAGGTCATTTTTAAGTTCAATTTCTTTATCCTCCATAGACAGCGTAACATGTTCCTTTTCCACCGCCAGTAAATTAGATTTATATTTAATACTTAATTCACCAGTTTCCGCTGCTTTATTTATCAATTCCCTGTTCTTTGGCTTTATTCTATTGAAAGCTTCACTCCTATAGGAAAGCATTACCTTGTTCTGTTTCGCCAATGAGAGCGCGGCTTCAATTGCGGAATCACCACCTCCCACAACAACAATATCTTTGTTGTGAATATTTTCAGGCTCAAGTAACCTGTAGGCTACCTTTTCGGATTCTTCACCGGTGATGTTCAACTTTCTCGGACTGCCTCTCCTGCCGATTGCCAAAAGGATCTTTTTTGCTCTGAATTCCTCATTGGTATTCGTATTCACTTTAAAATGATCGCCTTCATAGGATATAAGTTCAACCTTGGTCTTTTCTTTAATTGAGATATTATTCTCCGATAATACCTTTTTCCACAGCTCAAGTAATTCCGATTTGGTCGTATTATAAAGATGTACTTTCCCATGTATTGGTAAATGCATTGGGGAAGTCATTACGACTTTGGATCGCGGGAATGTGAATACGGTGCCACCAAGAGAATCTTGTTCCAGCGTTATAAAATTCAAATTATGCTTTTTAGCCATCAATGAAGCAGAAATGCCAGATGGCCCAGCCCCTATAATTATCAGATCGAGGGTAGAAGAATTTTCTGCGAATCCAGCTTTTATCATATTTTCAACTGCGGCTTGTCCTTGTTCCACACTGTTCTTGATAAGCCCCATGCCGCCCAATTCTCCTGCTATATATATACCCGGAACATTGGTTTGAAAATCCTGGTCAATATGAGGAAGATCCACACCCCGTTTTTCGGTTCCTATTACAAGAGAAATGGCTTCCACAGGACAACTGTGAAAACAAGCTCCATGACCGATACATTGAGAAGCGTTGATCAATGTAGCCCTGCCATTCATTATCCCCAGTATATCCTTTTCGGGGCAAGCTGTTATACAGGCTCCACTTTTTATACATTTGTTTACATTGATATCCGGATACAGGGATACCGGTTCGAATAAGCCATCCTCCTTGGCTTTTACTACCTTTTTCCGGACAATGCTGGATTCCTTTTTAAGTTTTCTCAAATATATGAGCAGGATTATCCCGCAAAACAAAAAAACAATAGCATATATGATAAACTGTTCTGACATATCTATAAAATTAAAATATCCATCGGGCGCCAAAAGCGAGTGTTATCCCTACATGGATAATCATTATTACTAACATAATCAGGGCAAATGGTAAATGAACTATATGCCAATATTTGAACAACCTTTGCATGGTTTGTAAACGTTGTAACTTCTTATTCAGGGAGATTTCATTTTTAATGAGTTTTGTAATCCCCCTTATGCTTGCTTCAGGAAGCCTGAAATTTCTTAATGTTTTCTTCAGCCTCCTGATACTTATTTTATTTTCTTTGTTTCTTCGGATAGCTCTTATCTTTTCATCTCCATTTTGCTGCATAGAATTAATGCTGGTATATTCCAATATAGCATTATAACTATTCACATCGAGGTTAAATCGATTTTTGATATGGACATTCAGGTTACTTTTCATTTCCCTCACCTCATTCAGGCTTAATTCTCTTCCTTCCATGGATCTTGGTATCTGAAGATAGATGTATCTGCCTATAACACCACTGGCAACCACCACTACCATACTCCAGAAACTCACTGAAACTATTCCTCCAAATTTGAATGCTGTATGGTATAAGATCATTATTGGTCCGAGGATACATAGAAAAATGTGGAACTCAAGCCAATATTTTAATCTTCCAAAACGGGCAAGGAACCGGTATCTTTTTCTGGCCATATAGGAAAAAACACCTATTACTATAAATAAAGTTCCAATTATACCCAAACCATGTCCTATTAGGCCGCTTGGTTTATATAAATCATGATCCGAATGATAAAACCTTTCGGTCAACGGAGTGTGATAATAAGGAAATCCCAATATAAAAAGAGAAATCGTGGTCAACACAATTATACTTGCCAGGGTCGAAATATATAGGTTATGACCGGGTTTTTGCATTAATTTTCTTTTACAGATGTGGCAATAAGTAACTTATAATAACGATTTGATTAATAATATATTATTGAAATACATTCCAAATAACATGTATTATCCTGATAAAATGGAATTAGAAAAAATTAAATTAACTTATATGCCATTCGTGTAATATATATTGGCAAAAATGAGATTTTTTAGGGGATCAAAGATTAAAATAATATCTTTTTTTACTGATCTGATTTCGACCTGAATAATGATTGTAAATATTCCAACAGGGAGGATTTCCGTCATGAATTAATGGATCCCTATAACGGGATATAAAGCCTTTATCAGGCTGGGACCTCTTCGAACAATTCAAACTTGAGTTTTTCCATCCGCCGTGCCTCTATCCGCACTTGTTTCATATGCCCGTAATTCATGGGCAAGTATAATTTTGGATTATACAAGTTACCTGAAAGTCGTTTCAGGACAGATGGTAAGCTGTAAAATTTTTTCCTGGCATTGATCTTCCCCATCTGGAGTTCATAAGGGGTCATATTCTTGGGCTTGAACACGACAGTATTGTGATCGTAATATTTCCAATCGGTGGTAGTTAACCTGCCCTCGCTCTTCAATTCATCATAAATTTTAGTTCCCGGATAGGGGGTCAATACATTAAATGAAACGGTACTTACCTTGTTCTTGATCAGGAATTCCACCGTCTCACTGAATATTTCTTTTGTATCATTATCAAAACCAAAAACCATGGAGGCATGGATCAGAATACCCATCTTTTTAATTTTCCTTATGGCACTTTCCAGGTGTTCGATTTCTTTAAGGGCTTTTCTTAAAGTCTGCAGCTGATCAACAGATACGCTTTCAATGCCAAAGAACATGGCTTTGCATCCACTTTCAGCCGCCAATTGCATCAACTCATCATCCGCCACAAGTAAGGATACCGAAGCCTGGCCCACCCAATTCACTTTTAATGGTTTAATGGCCTTAAACAAAGCTTTGGCATATTTAGGATGGCCAATTATATTATCATCCAGGAACATGATGTTTTTTGCGCCTGAGTCCTTGATGTCTGAAATAACATTTTCAATGGGCATGTGCCTGATTTTGCGGCCGAAAAGGTTCGTAACACAGCAAAAGTCACAATTATATGGGCATCCCCGGGTCGTCATTACCGGGATCATATTGAATAACCGATTTTTAAGAATTTTCTTAAAGTCTTTCCGGACATATTTTTCGAGATCAGGTTTAGGATCATGATATTTCTCTTTCAGCTTATTGTTCTGGAAATCTCTCAACAAAGTATCCCATACCCCTTCAGCCTCACCAACAACCACACAATCAGCGTGTTCCAGGGCTTCCTCAGGTAGAATTGTCGGATGTACACCACCCAATATTACAGTTTTCCCTCTTTTTTTAAATTCCATGGAAAGTTCATAGGCCCTGGGGGCATTGGCCGTCATACAGCTTATCCCTACCAGGTCACAGTCCTGATCCAGATCCACAGGATTGGTCTCTTCTTCAATAATATGAACATCATGCTCTTCCGGGGTTAATCCTTCAAGGATATAAAGTGCCAGCTGTGGCATCATCAGCCCTTTATTGGTCCTTTTCTCTGTATCAACCGTTGGGGAAATGAGTAGTATTTTCACGACACGTATTTTAGGTTCTTTATAAAAATCATTCAATGATTATGGTTGAAAAATAAGAATGATGACGTCAGATGGTCTACAAAGGTAAGCATTCTTTACCAGTGTGCTTCGATATATAATGCAAACATGATTATTTGGTTGCAGCAGAAACCTATGTCAAAAGCCTGAACTTTCAAAATCTGAAGCTCTCAGGTTGTTTTTCTAGAGGAAATCAAATTAGGTTTTACGATTTCGGATCTGGATAAATGCCGTATAAACGGACAAGCATCGATTTGTACAATTTTTAAATCTATCTGAATCAGGCTTAATATTATTTAACCGGAGTGGTTATGGATTATCAGTTGAAGTGATAAAGAATTTTACGTACCTTCCTGTATATTGAGATAATTATAGTCTTATTTATTTTGACCTTTTCATATAGTCTTACTATATATTATGAAAAATAACCTTATCAACACGAAATTCACCCTTCCCTGTGGTGTAAGGCTCAACAACCGACTGGTGAAATCCGCCATGACTGAAAGGATCGGTAATAAAAAATTTGAACCCACTAGAGGGCATGTAAGATTGTATGAAGACTGGGCAGATACCAATGCTGGTCTGTTGATCACTGGAAATGTCATGATCGATCATAAACATCTTGAATCAGCCGGTAATGTTTGTTTTGAGGAGCGTATGTTACCCCAGCTAAATCGTTGGGCAAATGCCGGCAAAAAGAAGGGCAATCATATATGGGTACAGATCTCGCATGCAGGTAGACAAACCAATAAGTTTAATGCAACGAGGCCACTGGCACCTTCAGATGTGCAGCTGAAGAAAATCGGACTTTTTGGAAAACCCCGGGCTATGTCTGAGGGTGATATTGAAAAGGTCATCGAAGGGTTTGTCAAAACAGCTTTACTGGTTAAAAAAGCAGGCTTCACAGGTGTTCAGGTCCACTCTGCCCATGGTTATTTGCTTAGCCAGTTTTTATCACCCGCCACAAACATCCGGACCGATAAATGGGGGGGCACGCTTGAAAATCGAAGCAGACTCTTGTTAACCATTCTCCGGGAGATCCGGAAACAGGTAGGCCAGGAATTTCCACTGTCTGTTAAATTGAACTCTGCAGATTTTCAGAAAGGTGGATTGACGGAGGAAGAATCGCAGGAAGTGGTAAAGATGCTGGACAAGGAAAAGATCGACCTGCTTGAAATTTCCGGTGGCACGTATGAAAAGGTTGCGTTTTTTCTGATGAATGAAGACGAGGGTCAGGTCAGGGAGAGCACAAAAAGGAGGGAAGCATATTTTATGGATTTTGCCAAAAAAGTAAGGGCCATAAGTGATTTGCCGCTGCTGATCACCGGAGGATTCCGGTCTTTCGATTTCTGCAATGAAATCTTGGAAAACGGGGAACTTGATCTGATCGGGATGGGCCGCCCGTTTATAACTGACCGTGAAAAGATCGGAGGATTTATCGAGGGCAATGTTCCTGTGCTGAATAACCTGGTCATCAGGACGGGCATCAAGCAATTTGAGGATGCAGCCGAAGGGGGTTATTATGCAAGGCAACTCATCAGGTTTTCCAAAGGGAAACCTTTTGAACGAAACCTGAGTCCAACCTGGAGCTCTACCTTTTTAGTGCTTTATGAGATGAAAAAAGCCCTGTCAAGGCGGATTTTCCAATGAATTCCTATTGACTTTCGGAAAAAGTAAATTTCAGACTATATAATCATGCAATCCGAATCTCTAAAGATTCGATGGACAGAATGGCTTTTTGCAAAAAATGCAAATAATAATCTTTTACTTGCAATATTCAATTAGGAACTACTTTCAAGCCTTTTTAAATTTATTATGCAACATACTTCGAATCATGGGAAAACTATTTATCCTATTATTTCATGTATGGGTAACACAAGGGTTACCATTTGCCAAACTGACCATTAAGAGAACAAGTAAATGATTAGGGATAAGGACATGAAGATCGAAAATATATTTCCTGCTAAAGGATGTCCGGTTAAAGCCCATTTTATTTTTAATCCTGTTGCCGGGGGAGGGAAAGCTCGAAAGATCTATCCCGATCTAGTCTCTCATTGTAACGCCCATTTCGGTGAAAACTTTAGTATTTCAATAACTAAAGATAAAGGAGATGCAACTGCATTTGCTACAGAAATCTCAAAAAATGGCACCCCTTTGATTATCTCTGTTGGTGGTGATGGAACCATTAATGAAGTGGTCAATGGATTATATAAATCAGGGAAACTCATAAATCCTGAACTTGAATTAGGTATCATCGATTGCGGTTCAGGAAGAGGCTTTTCTCAATCCATTGGGCTGCCGGATGGATTTTCGAAACAATTCAATATGATCTTAAATGCTCAAGGGAAGCTTATAGACCTTGGGAAATGTACTCATACAAATGGAAATGGTACAAAAGCGGATCGACTTTTTGTGTCAGAATGCCAGATTGGGATAGGCAGTGCCGTGGTATCTGAGGTACAGGATAAACATAAAACCTGGGGAGGGAAGGTAGCCTTCGGGTATGTAGCCTTAAAGGAAGTTTTAAGATCGAGGAGATACAATCTGAATGTGCTGTATAATAATACAAACATAAAGGAGAATATGGTTGGAGTGGTTGTGGGCAATGGTCATTCTTGCGGGGGAGGAATGAAACTGACTCCTTCGGCAAAAGTTAATGATGGAATTCTTGACCTTCTGGTCATACATGACATGAATATTCCTGAACTTATACGGCAATTCACAAAGATTTACTCCGGGTCCCATATAAAATCAGGCCGGTTTACTTATGAACAGACTGATAATGTAAGAATTGAATCAGACCTGGATGTTATGGTTGAAACAGATGGAGAGCTTTTAGGGACACTTCCTGTCGAAATAAAAGTGGTTCAGAAATGCCTGAAAGTAAAATGTAATATTTGATTAATTTAATGGTGTATCATAATCTCATATATTCTGTTCAGAAATTTGAATTTGAGGCGAGGATCTTTATTTCCTTTACCATTGTGATCCTGGTTACTCTATCTTCATTCCTTCTTTTTAAGGATACCCCAACCAATTTTATCATAATTGGAAACTGGCTTAATATCGATCCATATTGGGCCAATTTTTACGGCTACATTATCGTAATTCTGATAACCATTTTTGCATCCATGCTTAGAATGTGGTCTGGCAGTATATTGAGTTCACAGCGGATGATGTCTTTTAGAGTTCAGCATGATCAGCTACTTATAGAAGGACCATACCGATATACACGAAATCCAATTTATCTTGCAGATTTTATTGCTTTCATTGGCTTTTCACTTTGTATGAAACCAATAGGATTTTTAATGCCTGCATTAATTTACCTTCATTATATGCAACTTATACTATATGAAGAGAAAAACCTGAAATTGCAGTTTGGCCGGAAGTACGAAGAATATATAAAAGGAATTCCCCGGTTCTTTCCAAATAATAAATCCCTGTTTCATCTGGGAAAAGTATTTAAAGATTTTTACATCAATTATGATGGTTTCCGTAATAATGCCCTGTATGTATTATTAATATTTGGATTTGTGGTATCTGCCTTTACTGGTTCACTCGTTCATGCCATCCTTATAGGTTTGCCCGGATTGATTGACTGGGCTGTAATTCATACTGTCAAAGGAGTGAAATCTCCAACATCACAAAAAAAATCGCCTGACGGGGAAGTAACAAAAACTGATCTATCTTCAGATTCATATTATCCGGAATCAGAGTTTACCAACCCGGAGGGAAAAGTATATGACACAGAAACCAAGATCTCAAGGCTTGTTGAAAAGCAAGTAGATCAAAATGTGAATTCACCTTCCTTAGAAGGTAACATTCTTGGTATTAAAAACGGGACAGACAGAATAGATCCATCAAACCAGGCAGAAATAGAAAAAGAAAAGGTATTTGAAGATCTCCTTTATGCACAATGCTGGGAAGATCCGGCAATTGATCGGATAGCCTTCAATATTAATGATAAAGACATTATTTTCTCGATTACATCCGGTGGGTGCAACTTACTTACTTTTCTAATTGATAATCCTGAAAAGATTATTGCCCTGGACCTGAATGCAAGTCAAAACCATTTGCTTAATCTTAAGATATGTGTATTCAGATCCCTGGACTATGGCGAGATGCTGAAATTTATTGGATATGAGCCTGACAAAAGAAGGTTAAAAATATATCAAAATATTAAAGGACAAATGCCTTCGGACAGCATCGATTACTGGGATACCCAACTTAACAAAATTCAGCAAGGCATTATCCACTCCGGCCGGTATGAAAACTATATGCATTTATTAAAAAAATGGATCGACCGGATCATGGGCTCCACACTATTTAATCAATTACTGCAATTAAATGGTAGAGAAGAACGACTTGACTTCTATGAAAGAAAGTGGAATAATTATAAATGGAAGAGCTTTACCAGGATCTTTTTGAGCAGATGGGTGATGACCCTATTGTTTACTAAGGCTTTTTTTGAGCAGTTGGAAACGAATTTTTCCTTTGGTGATCATTTCCGAAATCAAACAAAAAGGGCACTGGTGAACCTTCCACTGAAAGAAAACTATTTTCTGAACTATATACTTTCCGGGAATTATTATAGCCGGGAATATCTGCCACCCTATCTGAGAAAAAATAACTTCAATCTGATTAAAAGTCGCCTCGACCGTATAGAAATCATCACCGATAGTTGTGAATCTTTTTTTGCCTCACTTCCGGATAATTTTATTACGAAATTCAATTTCAGCAATATTTTCGAATGGATGCCTCTAAGCGATTACGAGAAATTGTTAAATGAGGCTATCCGGGTAGGTGTCCCTGGTGGAATTCTGACCTATCGAAATCTTCTGGTCCCACGATCCAGACCGGAAAGCCTGAAAGATCAATTGATCCCTGACCTGGAATTAGCCCATCAACTTCATGAGCAGGATCTGTCTTTTATATACAGAAGGTATGTCGTTGAAAAAATCAATAAGGGATGATGTATAAGGTTGAAAAAATATCAGGCAACAGGGGCATGAAGGATTTCAATATACTGCCATATGAAGTTTATAGGAATGATCCCAAATGGATTCCACCACTCGATGATGTTGTTAAAAGTACACTGGACAAAAAAGCTAATCCTTACTTTAAAAATGCTGACCTTGAGCTGTTTGTCTGTTATAAAGGAACGAGACCGGTCAGTCGCGGGATCACAGTTATAAATCCTCTGCACTGGGAAAAGCATGGTGAAAAGAGTGTCTTTTTTGGTTTTTTTGAATCATTTAATGATGAAGAGGCATGTAGAGTACTTTTTGATCATATGGGAGGACATTGCAGGGAAAAGGGAGCTACAATAATGGAAGGACCGTTTAACCCAAACCATTATTCTGAGCTTGGAATCCAGATTCCCCCATATTCAACATCTCCTACCTTTTTTGAAACATATAATCCGTCGTACTACCCTGTATTGTTAGAAAATATCGGTTTTAAAGAGTCCCGTAGGTTCCACACGAGAATTAACAGGGATGTTGACCAGTATTTTAAACAAAGGCATGAGCACATATCAAGACCTACGAGAACGGGAGAATTCAAAGTCAGAGAAGCGAGCTATTTCCATATTAATTCAGATCTTGAAAAGATCAGGGATGTTTATAATGATGCTTTTGAAGATAACTGGCACTTTCTCCCATTAACCAAGGAGGAATATGATTTCTCTGCTAAGTATCTTTTCTTTATTACATATCCAAGTCTGGTTGTTTTTGTTGAAAAAGAGGATGAGCCTGTAGGTGTATTGCAATGTATGCTTAACATCAATCCATTGATTAGACAATATAGGGGAAAGATGGGTTGGTTTGATTATCCCGGTTATTTGATCAAAAGAAATCACATTGATGAAGTTGTGATGTATGCTGTTGGCATCAAGAAACAATATCAGGGTACTGAAGTGATTGACCTCCTGGTAAAGGCACTTATGTACATATGCAGTAAATACAAAACATTGTCAACTACATGGATGCCGGATGATAATATCAAGACGATAAAACTTGCTGAGTTTTTCGGGCTTGAACCTTATAAATGGTTCTCAATATATAAAAAACCACTCTAAACGGATTTATTATGACTAGTAAACTTATACCGGAAGACTGGGGATTACATATCAATAAAAACCAGGAATTATGCCTTGGAAAATTTAGTACAGTTGAGATGGCAAATAAATACGGTACTCCACTTCATGTCGTCCATGTGGAGAACCTGAAAAAGACCATAAGAACCTTTCGTGACGCATTTGAAACTTCATATCCTGGCAAGACTTCAATTCATTATGCTTTTAAAGCAAATACTGTCCCGGGTATTTTGAAACTAGTAAAGGACAATAATCTAAAGGCAGAGATTATGAGCTTGTTCGAATTGGAATTGGCCATAAAGCTGGGATATAAGGGTAGGGATATCATCGTTAACGGGCCACATAAACCGAAAGAATTCCTTAAGAAATGCATTCAGAATGAAGTAAGGTTGATCATTGTCGATGCACTGTCTGAAATAGAAATCCTCAATCAACTTGGCAAAGAATTAAACATGG
>JAHEGY010000230.1 GCA_024644875.1 Cyclobacteriaceae bacterium | reverse complement strand
CTCTTACTACTTTCAACTTCTCCGGAGATTCTTCCAGCGCCTCCCATGACCAGAATATTACACCGTCTGAGGGCGGACGTAAGGCCTCAATGAGTGCATCTCTAAAGTCTGATTCACTAATTGATGTTTCGAGATAGGCTTTTCTCACCTGGATACTGGGTAAGATCCTTTCACCAGGTGCTTGAAGCGCTATATCATTCACCACTTCATGTACCCATTCGGGTGATTGGATCACCATATGATGGTAGCACATAGGTGAGATATAATCCACCCAGGGGGCTACCTGCTTAAGGTCCTGTCCGGCAATGGAACGTATGCCTCCATCAAAATCAGTTGATTTCCAGGGCACTGCATGAAAATTTATCTCAATTTCCGGATTAACTGATTTTATCGCATCTACCATCTCTGATACATATCCGCTGATGGTTTTACATTTAAATTCCGTCCATTCCTGTTGGTTTTGCTCCAAAATGTAATCTGCCTTTTCATTTATACTAGTACACGTGTCTGGGATTTTTAAATTGTATCTGGCCAGGAACTTGCCCAGACATTCTTTATCAAAGCAGGTTTGAGGAAAATTATCATATATCTGGTCCGGAAATACTTTTTCCCAGTAAACAAAGTATCTGATAAAATCAAGACTTATTCCATCAGGTTGGATCTCTGCAGCCAGTGTTTTAAGATGTTGGATATGTGATATCCGGTATTGAGATCTGTTCGGACAAATGAATTTCACCCAATCATCAATGGCTTTTTCTCCCAGACTGGTTATTGAATACAAACTGGAATCCTTATCAAGGGCTTCAGGATTGAAAAAGGCAGGAACGATTAAAAATACTTTCATAGAGTGATTCCGGGCCATTGACATGAAATTATCCTTTGCAGCAAGTTCAGGACTGGCTAAAATTAAATTAATACCTATACGGTTCCATTCTTCAAATAGTTCGCTCAGGTCTCCATCATGGGCATAGATCTTTACCCCGATCAAGGTATCTTTCATATACAGATTCTGACAAGAACTATTAGCAAAAAGGAAAAAAATTGCCAGATAAATTAAAAATTTTCTCATAATATGAGAATTTAATTCAATTTACGATAAAATAACGGTAAATGAAATATCCTAGACCCGGATTATAACCTTGCCTACAGTATTCCCGGTCTGAAAAAATCTGACTGCTTTGATCAACTCATCAAAAGAATAGGTCTCCCCAATATGTGGTTTCCCGATATCCATCTCCATGAGTTCGGAAAGATAGCGGCTGAAATAATGTTTTTTGTCGTAGAGATGAATAAGATTGAAGGCCATTACCGATTTATTCCACTCAATCATCCGGGTGGGATCAAGCCTGGGCCGTTTCCAGTATTGCCTGATCAATTTAAGATAATTTGGCCTTTTCCCTGGTGATGCATAATTTGCCGAACCATAAACAATCATTCTGCCTTCAGGTGCCAGCAACCGAAAGCCATCCTTGAAGATCTGACCTCCGATGCACTCCAAAACAACATTCAATTCTTTATCACCCAACTTCTTATGGAGGTCTTCCCGGAAATTAGACGACCGGATAATGTAATCATCATATCCTTCCTTTTTGAGCAAATCCACTTTTCGGTCAGAACCGATGCTCCCAATGGTATAAGCATTGAATTTTTTCGCTATCCGGTTGGCCAGAATACCAACACCACCGGCAGCTGAATGGATTAAGACCGTGTTTCCTTCTTTGATATCACCCAACACCACTAGGGCATAATATGCAGTGAATGCCTGGATGATAAATGCTGCACCTTCATCGTAAGTCCATCCTTCCGGAAGATGGCTGACGTAGTTTTCATCAATATTTAAATGATCGGAGTAGCCACCGAACCTGGTTACCCCCATAACTTTATCACCAGGTTTAAAATATTTAACTTCTTTACCCACAGAAACAACCTCACCGGAGTATTCAAGACCCGGGATAAATGGTCCTTTGGGGGTAGCGCTGTATAATCCGAATATGGCAAAAATATCTGCAAAATTAAGTCCGATTGATTTTACCTTGACGCAAATCTCCTCCCCATGTGGTGGTTCCAGCGTTTCTTCAATCAATTTCAGCCGATTCATATTCCCAGCCCTGGGTGTAATTTTATAAGCCTTTCGTGTAATTTTATTCATGCTACAGGTTAGATTCAAATTTTCTAAAATAGCCTAAAATATTGATAATCAAAACTGACAACCGGAGCAGTATGAACAAAATTCATTAAATTATGAGCGTATTTATAGATGTCCGATCCCTTAGTTGCTGTCCAGGTTAGTAATCCACGAGAAATGAGATTTCATTGACATGCAATTATTGGCAAGGGAGTAACCTGTATTGTCCGATTATTTTATGTCGTTTCTGTAAGTCATACATTCTAAAAGGACTGAATATCAACAGTTTACCTATTAATGATAGGAGGTTTACCGGATTACCTCTGGAGGTCAAAAAGTGTTTTAGATGTTTCCTTATTTTACGCAAAATTTTTCTATGGCTTCTAAACACTGCTCATCTCCGGCCGAAAGTCCATTATTAAAATATTCACAGGCTTTATCGGTATTTCCTAATTCATTATGCGTCAAACCAAGATAAAGATCTACTGATTCCAGCTTATTATCCATCTCTTTCGCCTTATTCAACAATCGTAGTGCATCATCATATTTTCCTGTTTCATAATAATACATCCCCTTATTTCTGTACGACCACGAATTATAAGGGTCTATTTGTATACTTTCATTGATATCTCCCAGTGCACTTTCAAAACGACCTGCTTCCAGATGGATAAAGCCCCGGTTATTCAGGAAAAATGGATTGTCCGGAGCCAGTGATAATGCGTATTCAATATAATCCATGGCCAGGTCTGATTGCTGATTCCTGACCTCCAGCAAAGCAAGTCCGCTGTAAGCTTCGGGAATTTCAGGATCTATTAACAAGGCCTCCTCCAGCATTTCCCGGGCTGAAACGAATTCCTTCATGGAATAATAAACCGTTGAGAGATTTACCAGGATCTCAGGATTTTCCGGTTCAAATTCGAGCGCCTTGTAAAAGTTAGTTATGGAATTATTATATTCTCCCATATAGTAATAGCACAATCCCTTCCTGAAATATACCTCTGAAGTGTCAGGGAATACTTCTGCAACCACATTCAGGTCATTTAAAGCCATTTTATATTCCGTTGAATGCATAAATGCCCTTGCCCTGTTGAAATATGCTTCATTCATATCCGGATCAGCAAGAATGGCATTATTATAAGAAGCAATAGCGTCAGCATATTGTCCTGATTCAAAATGGGCTATTCCTTTATTATTCCATCCCGAAGCAAATTGAGGAT
>JAHEGY010000141.1 GCA_024644875.1 Cyclobacteriaceae bacterium | reverse complement strand
GTATCCTTATCCACTTCAACCTCAGCCATATGAGCCACATAAGCGCCGGCATCTATCCCGCAAGCTATGCCATAGCCGCGCCCGCTTGGCGATATAGATGAGGTCCAGTTGACTTTCTCCGCTAAAGTATCAAGCACCCGGATCATCCTTTTATCTTTCAGATTTTTTAACCGGAATTCAACCGGATCAATACCAGTTTCAACAGCCATAATATCAACCTGGCATTCCCTGGCAAAGGTATTGGTATTATTTGCCGGGGCTCTCCAGGCACCCGTATTCAATGGGTGAACACTGGATCCCATCCAGCCTGATCCATAAACCGTAGTTTTGTGATTCGGGATATTATAAAAGTGCCGGGCACCCCGTTCTCCGGCTGAGTAAACCCTGTAATCCCATTTTGTGATCTTGCCTTCATCATCTATACCGGAGGATACTTTAACCACCGCAGCAGGACGAAATGAATCATAAAAAAATTCTTCCCTTCTGGTCCATTCAACCTGCACCGGTTTATTTGAGATCCAGGCCAGGCGGGCAACTTCCAGGATCTGCCGGGTATTCGATTTCCCTCCAAAGCCACCTCCGACAAATGCCTGTCTGATCCTTACCTTATCCTCAGGAATACCGAGGAGTTCGGCAACCTCTGATTCGGCACGAAAGGGTGTTTGAGTAGATGCCCATATTTCTATCTTTCCATTGCTGATCCTGGCCGTGGCAGCATGTGGCTCCATGGTTGCATGGGCCACATAACTATTATAATATTCTTTCTCAACATGAAGCTTTGCTTCCTTTTGACCACTTTCCAGGTTCCCTCCCTCATCAACAATATTTCCTTCCGGTGCATTATTCAATAAATATTCAAAAATGTTTTTATCATTAACCGCAGATTGCGGAAGATTATATTTTATTTTGATTTTTGCTGCGGCCTTCTCTGCTATAGCCTTTTCCGTATGAAGTGTTGCAATAAGTTCATTTTCATTAATAATGATAACGCCTTCTAATTTTTCAGCTTCTGAAGTATCAATATTTTCAATTTCAGCACCATGAACGGGGGGGCGCACTATAGAGGCATATAACATTCCATCCAGCCTAACATCTGCGGCGAAAATTGCTTCCCCGGTTACCTTCAGCGCTGAATCCTGTTTTAAAACAGGTTTGCCAATAATCTTAAATTCTGATGGCTTTTTTAGAGGCGGTTTCTCCTTAACAGACTTAACCATTTTTTTCCCTTTGGTCAATTCAGCATAAGTAATTGATTTTGATTTGTCGTTTTTAACAGACACAATGCCTTCATTTACTGTCAAAAGAGATACATCTGTATCCAACTCTTTGGCGGCAAGCTGCAATAAGGTCGCTTTTGCCTCTGCTCCGGCTGTTCTTAAGGGAGGGCCGAAGAACCGTGTAGACATAGATCCGAAAGTGCCCATGTCCCATGGACAAAGGTCGGTATCGCCCATTATCATATCGATACTCGCCAGAGATACATCAAGTTCATCAGCCAACATTTGAGCGAGAGAGGTAATTACGCCCTGTCCCATTTCTATCTTCCCTGTAAAACAATCAACCCGCCCATCTTCCTTGATTCTAAGGTATATATTCAGATCTTCAGGCATCTGACGGCCCTGCAGGATATCTCCATTGGCTTCCAAAAATTCACTGAGGGATAGAATTATTATAAGCCCCCCGCCCATTCTTTTTAAGAACTCCCGCCTGTCTATTGAAATTGGAGTTTTGATGTCAGTAAAATCATATTGAAGATAATCCGGGGTTTTCATGTCGCCACCTTTATTTGGTATTCAATAATATTAGTTTTCTGCTACTTCCCAGCCGTAATCAATATAATCCCAGTCCAGCTGATTATCTTTCACCTTCACCAATACAAATCCTTCCTCCATAGTACCCCTGGGTCCTTCCCACCAACTTGCACTAACTGCTCCTCCTGTGATAAAGTGGGTTTTGCCTCCCACGTATATATCTTCAAGAAAATGCAGATGACCTTGTAAAACCAATTTAAGATTATATTCATAAAGTAAAAGTAAAACATCCCTCGCATTAGTAATTACCAACCCTTCCCCGTTGGCTTCCAATGATCCTTTTGTCAGTTGGGTCATGGAAGTTATAAATGGTATATGAACTGTTATGACAATTGGTGTTTCTTTTGTGATCTTTTGAAGGTCCGATTTCAGCCACGTAATCTGCTCTTCATCTATATGCCCGTAATAATACCGCTCAGGTTTTACGCCTACCGCATCAAGTACTATGAAGTGCCAGCCTTTGTGATCAAAAGAATAGAATCTCTTGCCAATGCGATTTTCAAACATTTTTTTATTGTATTCTTCATGTGTGGTATCAATGCCACTGTCTTTATATACACCAAAGGTTTCATGGTTCCCAAAAGTATTATATACAGGCATTTTAAATTCCTTACTGACTTCATCGTATAAATTATATAAAGAATCTGCCCGTGCATAGGATACACCCAAAGCATCCATAATCAGATCACCCCCTGTTATTACAAAGTCCGGATCAAGCTCGTTGACCTTTTCGATGGCCTTGCGGAATCCTTCAGTAGCATTCCTTTCAGGCTGGAGGTGGATATCGGTCAGAAATGCAAATGTAAATTGCTCGGAAGAAACGGCAGCTTCCTTTTGTTTTGTATCACTATCACAGCTGACGAAGAGAATACCTATCAGGAAAAGTGCTATAATCTTTTTCATAAAATGTTTTATTAAAAATAGAGTCTGAATTAAAAAAGTTCCAATACCCGCGATCCGGGAAACATATATTGAAATAAAGGTACAGGAAGCATTTGAGATCTTTTATGCTCAAACGCTTCCTTCTTATGGTATTTAAAGAATTCATTGATCAGGTATCCAAAGTATGCCTAGCCCCTCAATCCATCATGGTTCCAGGCTAGGTTAAAATTTATGCCCTTCATCCAGTCCTGATCTCATATTAAATCCTTGCATTATCATCTTACCCGAGGGCGGCCAGGATCCTTTCAGGCGTTATCGGCTGACGGTTCACTCTTGCACCGCAGGCATCAAATACTGCATTTGCAATGGCTCCTCCCACACATATGATGGCCGGTTCACCACCTCCCTGTGGAGCTGCATCCATATTATCAGCAAACACAGATTCAATTTCAGGTGTCATAGAGAACTTAGTAAAATGATAGGAATCAAAATTCCGTGTAATGACACGGCCCCAATCAAATTCCATTTCTTCAGTTAAAGCATAACCAAGACCCATTGTTATACCGCCTTCAGTCTGTACCTTAGCCCCATGTGGGTTTACCACCTGGCCCATATTTTGTGCACATACCACGCGTATGGGCTGAACTTCTCCTGTTGCCTTATCTACTTTAACTTCCGCAATCATAGCCACATACGTCCCGGCATCCCAGCCAAGGGAAATGCCGTATCCATGTCCCTCAGGCTTCTCTTTATTCCAGTTAAAAGTTTCTGCAGCGAGTTCAAGCGTAGCCTTCATTTCTGGATTGGTAATATTGTTGAGCCTGAATTCCAGGGGATCTATACCAGCTGCATGTGCAGTGGCATCAATCTGGGACTCCCTGGCGAAGGTCGTGGTATTATTACCCGGGGCTCTCCAGGCACCTGTGCTGAAAGGATGTATATCTCCTTTATTGAAAGTCCTCGTCCTGTTATTCGGGATATCATATAAATAGGAAAGCCCTGTACCCCTGGACCCGGCACAATAAATATCAAATTCCCACAATTTTAGTTTTCCTTCACTATCAACACCTGATGCTGATCTAACCACAGCCGCCGGCCTGAAATAATCATTGAAAAATTCCTCACGCCGGGTATAAGCCAGCTGTACAGGTTTGCCACTTAATTTGGCAATCCTGGCTGCTTCGATAGCCTGGGGGTTGTAAATTTTACCTCCGAAACCACCACCCAGGAAATTTTGTTTCAGGTGCACCTTTTCCTTTGGCATGCTAAACGTCTCGGCAAGTGCCTCTCTCGTCCCAAAAGGTGTCTGCGTGGATGCCCACATAGTTAGTTTATCTCCTTCAAAATAACAGGTAGCCGTATGAGGTTCCACGGGGGAATGGGCTTTATAACCATCATGGTATTCAGCTTCTACGATTGTTTCGCAGGCTTCCCTGCCTGATGACAGCATACCGCCTTCCTCATTTACCTCACTTTCTGTGATGTTATCAACAAAATACTTAAAAATAGTTTCATTATCAGCTTTTGATTCGGGAGCATCCCATTCCACGTTTACCTTTTGTGCTGCTTTGGAGGCTACTTCAGGATCCGGATGGACAACTGCCACAAGGTCACCATCTTCAACCAATTCCGCGCCTTCAAAATCATCCAGACCGGATGCATCCACCGAAAGTTTTTTAGATCCCCAAACCCTTGGGCGAACTATGGTTGCATATACCATCCCAGGTAATTTTATATCCCCTGAAAATACAGCTTTACCAGTCACCTTATCCACCGCATCAGTACTGATCACAGATTTACCAATGATATCAAAGTCTTTGGATTTCTTAAGTTCAGGCGCCTTCTTAAGTTGCTGTACTATTCTTTGCCCTTTAGTCAGGTCAGCATAGGATATCTTTTTACTCTTATCATTTTTATCAAAAACTTCACCCTCGCTGGCTTCCAACTGCTTTTCAGAAACGCCAAGTTCTTTTGCAGCAAGCCCGATCAGGATCTCGCGCGCTTCCGCTCCGGCTGCCCGGATAACAGGTCCTTCGAACCTGGTAGTCAGGGAACCCCATGTTCCGGCGTCATATGGACAAAGATCCGTATCACCCATGACCATATTTACTGATTTAAAAGGCACTTCCAACTCATCAGCCAACTCTTGGGCAAGGGAGGTGATAACGCCCTGTCCCATTTCAATTTTACCGGTCAGACAATCCACACTTCCATCCTCTTTGATATGCAGGTAAGCATTGAAGTCGGGTCTTTCTTCATCTTGCTTAGTTTTACAACCGGTTAAAAATGATAACTCGCTGAATGACATGATGATAATAATGCCACCACCCAATCGTTTCAGGAAGTCACGACGGTCATATGTTGTTACTGGATGATCAACATCTCCAAAATATAATTCATTAATTTTTTCCGCTTTCATAATTACATTCCTCCTTTCATTTCTTTTCCGGCTGTTTGTATAGCATCTATGATGCGCATATAAGATCCGCAACGGCAAAGGTTCTCTTCCATGCCTTCGATGATCTCTTCCCGTGTCATATCCGGTTTTTTAAGCAATAATCCTGTAGCATTCATGATCATACCAGGGGTACAATACCCACATTGAAGGGCATCATGCTCAACAAATGCTTTCTGTACAGGATGTAACTCTTCACCTTTTGCCAATCCCTCTATGGTAGTAATTTCTTTTCCTGCCACATCCTCAGCATACATCATACAGGAACGAACTGGTTCCTTATCAATGAGTATTGTGCATGATCCGCAATGGCCCATGCCACAACCATACTTCGTACCAGTATGGTCGAGGTAAGTACGGATGACGGTCAATAAGGACTCATCCCCGTTTACTTCAACCTCAACCGGTTTGCCATTTAAGTTAAAACTGACGTTTTGTTTCATTTTTTACCTCCTTAAATTAGTTCTCGTTTATAATCTTCAATTGTATCTATATCCTTTAAAATTGTATTCGTTTCAACTTCCATTTCATATATATCTTCCGAATTCTCATCCATTAACTGGCGCAATCCCCTCCCCGGATCGAGATTATTGATCCTTATCAAATACTTGGTGTCAATTAGCACAGGATGTCCTCTTTTTTTGTTATAAACAGGAATAATGATCCCCTTCCGGGATTTCTCCAAGCTTTCAATAAGTTTGTCGATAACAAGCGTTTGAACCATTGGCTGATCACCTAATAGGATCATTCCGGCACTGACAGAAGAAGATAAAGCCTCAAATCCACATTGAACAGATGATAACATGCCCTTTTCAAAAGCTGTATTTTCAATTATCTGTACTGAATGTTCTTTAATCAGATCGCATACTTCATCACGATTACTTCCTACCACAACTTTCACGGCACCTGCTTTTGATGCAAGCGCTTTTTCAATTATATTCTCAATGATGGTCTTTCCTCCATAGGGCATCAATAGTTTCTGCTGTCCCATCCGCTCAGACTTCCCGGCTGCCAGGATTATTATCTCAATATCTCTCCTTTTGCGAAGTGCATTAATTTCCTGCCTGACTTTTACGAGCTGCCCTGCTATGCTGATGGCAATTTCCTGAACCGTTTTAGAATGAATATCTAATCCTATGGGTGCATAAATTGTATCGAGTTCCTCTTTTGTTGCCCAATTATTGGCCAGGAACTCTTCCTTCATCAGCCTGGTCTTCCTCCTGCTGCCAATCATCCCAATATAAGCCGCCCCTGAATGTATAACCCGCTTAAGCGCAACCCCATCTTTCTTATGCCCGTGAGTTACAATGACTATATATGAATTCCCGGTAATATGCACTTTCCCGATATCAGCTTCAATATCATTTGAGAGTATATAATCAGCATCCGGGATATTATCCTTGTTGGCATGTTCCGGCCTGTCATCAATTACGGTTACCTGAAAATCCAGCAATTTGCCCAGATGACTGAGTGCCTTCCCTACATGCCCGGCACCTATTATGATCAGTTGAGGGTTAGGAAAAACAGCTTGATAAAAGACTTTTTGATCTTTGTCAAGAGATTCTTTAAGCAATGTTTTCCTGGTTTTAAGCGTTTGAAATACTAAATCAATATCTAACATTGAATCCTCATCTTCGGACGACTTTTCTTCAGGGGTATAACTTTCCGCTTCATCCTGAGAAATCCATGTCCTTTTTATTGATTTAATCTGTCCACCCTTTTCATTAATATAAGTTACCAGCACTCCTGCCTGGTTTGACCTCAGGGATTCTTCCAGGATTTTAAAAACGTCTTCACTTGCTTCAGGCTTAGTATCTACGAGGATCGAGGCATATCCTCCACATATCGGATCGGTATCAGCCGCCGAAGCTGAATCCAGGTTGTACTCAGCGAAGAAGCTATCCTGTGATCTTATAGATTGCATAGCCCTGGAAAGCATCTCTCCTTCCATAGCACCTCCACCCAACGTGCCATGCAGTAATCCCTGTTTCCCAATTATTGCGGATGCACCAGGTACCTGTGGAGTAGACCCCCTTGTTTTTACAAGAATAGCCAATGCGAAGGGGTCTCCCTGCTCCAGCTCTTTGATAAGGTTTGAAAAAAATAGCTGCATTTAAAAAAAGTCTACCAGGCCAATAATTATACAAAGCCTGTTTATTCTCCAGATTTTCACCTTAAAGTACAAAATCATGAGAAGACTTCCTTTAAAAATTTTTGATAATTTATCATATACTGATAATTATCAGGAAAATGATAGCCAAAGTCCTTACTGCTATCACCCCTTATATTTTAATTGGTCACCCTTCTTTTTTCCTCAGCAGACCCAACGGACCTTTTTCGCACCCCTTTGATCTTCGTATTACCAAATTTCTGTGTGTAAGTGATGGTAAAGATCCTTTTTTCGAATTTGATATTGCCATTAAAGCTGAAATTCGTTTCATTCGCAGAATCCCAGCGCATTTGGCTGGTTTCGAATATGTCGTTACATGCAAATCGTAAGGCCCCATCGTTTTTAAATTCTTTCTGAATACCCAAGTTGACAAAACCGCGGGATAGCCAGTTGAAATAACCGTTAATTGTCGGAGAAATATAAAATCCTGACAATTCGATGGTAAACATCCCGGGCAACCGAAAAGTCTGAGTAGTATTAATTTGAAATCCACTTTGATCTCTGGTATACATTCCTTGTTCCAACCTTGTGGCGACTCTTTGCCAGTTACCACTCAGGTTGTTCTGCATTTCCCACCAGTCGGTAACATGAAAGGGCAGGGTAATGGTTGTTGAGAGGGTCTCCCGGCGGTCTACATTGTCAGTTTGCAGTACCATCACGTTGGTTTCAGGATCATATACGGGTTGAAATCTGAATATTACATTGTTGTCATGACTGTATTGAAGGGAGAAGATAAAGTTCTTGTATGAGT
The DNA here is from genome assembly GCA_024644875.1 of Cyclobacteriaceae bacterium. Classification (GTDB taxonomy): domain Bacteria; phylum Bacteroidota; class Bacteroidia; order Cytophagales; family Cyclobacteriaceae; genus JAGTVG01. The sequence continues at coordinate 2,939 of JAHEGY010000141.1, read as the reverse complement.
AGTCCCCCCGTAGGCTGTGCGTATATGTGGGCAGCAGATTGGCATTTCCTGCTGTATAGGTATAGGGATCCATGAATAAAACAAATGGTGCCAATTCGTTGTAAGTTGGTCGGGTGATCCTTCTGCCATAAGAAAATTGCAAAAGATTATTATCGTTAATTTTTCTGGAGAAAAAGAGCGTAGGAAAAAAATCGCCATACTCACGATCCACCACCCCTTCCTCTTCCTCGGTATTGAGTATAGTAGTCGTATGTTCATACCTCAGGCCAGCGTTAAGCGAGGTCTTTTCGTTAAATTTTATCATAAAGGTTGCAAATGCGGCCAGTATATTTTCTGATAGGTCAGCATAATTGCTGAATTCCTCACCGATGATCCAGTTTTCACCAACTTGTTCTTCAAATACAATATCATTGATGAGGTTGGTAAAGGTACCTTTCACCCCTGTTTCCATTGAAACCTTTTTCGCCAGATTCATTGAATAATCCACCTTCCCTACCCAGATATCTATTGGTGTCTCCTTGGATATCCTGTTATTTACCTCCCTTATGAGTGTTTCCTGGTCATCATAATACCGGTTTTCGTAAGTTGTTGGATTTGAATTGTCATAGGTCAAATAATCAAGATTTATATTGAGCATTTCACCATTTTTAAAAGTATGCTGTAGATTCAGGTTCCCCATTAAATGTCTCCAGAGATTGGTCTCATTTATATTGATCAGAACGGTACTGTCCTCTGATATTGAATAATCAAAAGTTGCAGTAGTAATTGAATTCATGTTCCAGCGATTGTTATAACCACTTACCAGGCCACCAATCACCGTCTTATCACTGATATAATAATCCATGCCAAACTGAAAATTATGTGTCATACGGTTTGGATCTCTCTCCGCCTCGCTTCCCGATCTTATATTTTCAGTTTCAGTTGTTGCATCTCTGTACATGTTTAACTCCTGTTTCTGATCAACATAGTTAAAGGAATAGTTGCCATAAAAACTTAATTTTCTGGCCTGTTGGCTCATGTTTAAACTGGTGGCCGCCCTGGGACCTGATGCATACCCGGCACTGGCCATGACCGATCCACTGGTTCCTACTTCTTCAGATCTCTTCATGACGATATTAATGAATCCTGCATCTCCATCAGCATCATATTTTGCTGGAGGTACAGACATGATCTCAATCTTTTCGATGTCGCCTGCATTCAGACCTTCAAGCATCTGATATACCGCATCGATGGGCATACGGCTTCTTTTACCATTCATTAGGACAATTACTCCTCCTTTCCCATTCAAGGCCAGGGTATTATTCTGACGATTTATGAACACTCCGGGAGATTTCTCAAGAACGTCTATAACGGATTGTCCGGCTGATGTAATGCTACTTGGTACGTTAACCACCATTTTGCCCATTTCCATTTCGTATAGTGGTTTATCAGCCTTTATCACCACTTCCTCTAATTCCTGTGATGCTTCTATCAATTTTATAGGATCAAGTTGTACATCTTTTCCCGGATCCACCCTGATCAGGTTGGAATAGGATTTCGAAAATCCAATCATATAAGATTCAATTAAATAGGTGCCGGTTGGAATATTCGCCAAGCTATAATACCCATCTTCATCTGTAACTGCTCCCTTTACAAATGCTGAATCACTGCTATTAAGCAGCAATACATTGGCAAATGCCACTCCATAATCGTAGTTATCCATTATTCTACCGTTTATAGCGGATTGAGCTGACGCAGATATTAAGGATATTACGGAAAGAAGAATCAGAAGAAATAGACCTTTCACTTTCATGGTTCTTGTGCTTAGTTTGGTGTACCAGTTTAGAATTTCTATATGCTAAATTTGAGACAATGACCTTTCAAGAGGACCTGGAATGCAGTCTTTCTTACATAGCCACATCTTCCCAATCTGGCAATATAAAATAAAACTCAAACTAATCCCAACAAACAAAAAAATAACTTAATCGCAGAATGTTACAAGAAAGGGCAAAATCTGTTCAAAATATGAAAATAAAATTAAAACCGTAATAATGAGGACTATTTGAAACTACCTTCCTGGTTTGGATCACCCTTTCCATCATAAACAGCCCTTCGGGGATAAGGAAATATAGGTCTGGAAAGTACAACCTTATCTTTTTTATACTTATTAACGACCAACCTGTCCGGAGCTTCTCCATTTTCTACCCAATTCCGGATCACTTTAAGCCAATCTACCTGGTCAGGTCCGGGTCCGCCGCCACAATGCAAAACACCTGGGAGAAGATATAATTTAGTGAAATCTTCCGCATCAGAGTGAATTTCAAGTATATGTTCGAAGTGATCTATAGTAGCCAGTGCTGATAATGCAGGATCTTCCCATCCATGTGTAAAAAGGATCTTTCCACCACTGTTCTTAAAAGCCGAATAATCAGGATTTGTAGCATTTAAATAAGAAGCAGCATATTCTGTATCTTTCCAGAAATTTTCGTAGTCATAGGTTGAGTAATCCCATTCCGGATCATTATAAATCAGGTACTTAAACATTTCGGTTCCAAATCCAAACTGCAGGCTTGGGAAGCCCAGAGGTTTCAAACTTGGCTCGGGGCCCACGATCCAACTATTCCATCCTGCAGCTCTATTTTCACCACCAAATGGGAAGCCAGGGTACGCTTCTTTACCATCTATAGTAACTCCATCATAAATAGTCTTAATTATTCTTACCTGATCCTTTGTAAAGCAGTCTTCTCCCGGACTCCCTTCAGGACATAAGGGTAAATCATCCAGACTAAAATCACAATCCCTTGGATCTGTAATTAATCCGTCCTTCAATCCATCTACAGCATCACAAGCATCCAGAACAGCTTCCTGGAGCAGTCTTTGATTATCTTTTGTCAATAAAGGTTCACTGAGATTTTGAGGATCAGGGTATAAAACCCTGGAATTCTGTATGAATTCAGCGG
>JAHEGY010000229.1 GCA_024644875.1 Cyclobacteriaceae bacterium | reverse complement strand
GTGTTCAAATGATAACATGTCACCTGGTGAAGCCAGATATATCCCGTTTATTCCTGACAATGATTCGCTGTTGTCGGTATGGTTAGTGATCTTTACAAAGGGCTGACTAAATGAATTTGAGAAATCTTTAACATAAATCTCCACATGTGTTTGAGCCAAAACTTTGAAGGGGGCCCAAAGTCCAAAAACTAAAATAGAAACGAAAAGAACGTACATTTTTACATGCATGTACCAATATCGTTGATTGGTCATTCTGAATTGTTTAATTTAGTCTCTATTGATTTGTTTGATTTTATATTTCAATGAATATACAAAAAAATCCTATCTGTAGAATATCCCACCGAAGATTTAGATATTATTAAAGATAATTTTAATATTGGATATTAGATCAGGTAAATTTCACGCAATATTTAATCCAAATTATGAGTACATTACTTTATATTATCGGATTAGCCTGTGCTGTATGGGTGATTTATGACGTATGGGCTGTGAATAAGAAGTTATCGGATACGGATAAGGTTATCGATCCTGGCTGTCTTTTTTAGTATTATTACAGCCATTATTTACTATGTGGTTAAGAAGAGATAAATAGAAGGATTTTTAGGTCTGTTATATCAAAGAAGTTAATCACCCGGCGGAGTATTTGTATGCAAATAAGCATTTGCTTCTTTTCCCGTATCAGGGATTTGTATTTTCCTATATTATATATTTTTTCCTACTGAATTTTTACTATGAAACGAAGACGGTTTGCTAAGCTCACAGGTTCTGGTATGTTAATCCCTTTAATAGAAGCCAAAACCAATGTATTTTGGGAAAAAGGTGATGTAAAGGAATTAATGCCCCAACTTATCAGGGTGAATGATTCACGTATTCCAACCATGCTTGCTAAACAGGAAAAAGATGCCTCAAGCAAGTGGTATGGAGGAATTAAAAATGAATCGGAGGTGTTTTATGCTGGACATGCAGCTGGATTTATTAAGAGCCTGAGTTGTTCTTATGTTTCAGAAAAATCAGAGTATTATGAATCTACTGAGCTTTTGAAAGCAATGCTTCTGGCCTCAGAATATCTTTTGCATGTTCAATATTCCGATGGAAACATCGACCTACCGAGCACCAACTTTCATTCGCCACCGGATACGGCCTTTGTCGTGGAACCACTTTGCATTGCTTACGGTCTGCTTTCTAACCTTAAAACCAGTAATTTATCAGAACTTCTGGCAAATCTGAAGAAGTTCTTATTACTTGCTGGCACTGCATTGACAGTAGGGGGCATCCACACGGCAAACCATCGATGGGTCGTTTGCATGGCCCTGGCCAGACTTAATGAATTATTTCCTAATCAGTCGTATCTGGGCCGTATTGATCAATGGTTAACCGAAAAAATAGATATTGATCCGGATGGGCAATATGCTGAGAGAAGCACCCTGATCTATACGCCTCTGGTGAATCGTTGCCTGATCACCACTGCCAGGTTAACGGATAAACCGGAGCTCTTTGAACCAGTCCGGAAGAATCTTGTAATGACCTTATTTTATATTCATCCGAATGGTGAAATAGCTACCGAATCATCCGGCAGACAGGACAGGTATCAGCAAGGCACTATGGAAAATTACCTGTATGCATATTTGTATATGGGCATTCTTGATGGAAATGGACGATTTGCCGCTGCCACCGGGGAAATCATTGGCAATGATCCAGCTAAACTGTTGTTCTGGCTTGGATATTTGCTCGAAGATCCCTTCCTGTTAAAATCTTTGTCAGTCCCGGATCCATTACCCAGGGATTATCTCAAGGCGTTTTATCATTCAGATCTGGTCCGCATTCGAAGGGAAGCTATGGATGCAAGCATTTTATCCGACAATCCTATTTTTTTAACCTTCTTTAAGGGAAACGCGGCTTTAGAATCTGTACGAATGGCCTCAGCATTTTTTGGAAAAGGTCAGTTCAAAGCACAATCCATGGAGCGATCCGGAGATTCCTTTATCTTGACACAGAGGTTAATCGGTCCCTATTATCAACCTCTTGAGGTAAGTGATATACCTGAAGACGGTAATGGATGGGAAGTGCCGAGGATGAAAAGGCAGCAGTCGGAAGTCCAGGAGCAGCTGTCGGTGATAGAGATTAAGGAAGAAAATGGTCAGATAGAGTTGAAAATAAAAGTTGAAGGTACGGATAATGTACCAGTTGCCATTGAATTTGCATTCAGGCATGGTGGGATGTTTAATCAGCTGGAAGAAGTGAACGGGATTTCAAATGCTTATTTGGCATCACAGGGCAAGATGATGCAATATTCCATTGGACAGGATACCATTGAATTTGGACCGGGGATCAGGGCGCATGCATGGACACAATTGAGGGGTGCATTACCTAAACTGGATGCGGATTCTGTATATTTTACTGGTTTTACACCATTTCGTTTTACAATTAAGATAAGTTAAATGCTCAAATAGTAAGCCCTTAGATACAAAATGGTTGAACATGCTTTATTTGAAAGGCACGGATAATTAACCCTTCTCTACAAATTCGGGGTTTTGTTAAGAATTGGAGAAGGTTTATTGAGGAACCAGTTGAGTAATACAGTAAATTTAATATCCTTTGTTAAAACCGCTTCCCAAAAGTAACAGCCACGCCAATCCCTCCAAAATCTCCATCCTTATTGAAATAATAAAACTCAGGTGTTACATCCCAGTGATTTCCTAATTCAAGTTCATATTCAATACCAGCTTTGGCTATGTAGAAATTCTTGTTTTGCTCATATTCAATTCCTGCACCGAGATAAAAAGAAGGGCCTTTTTTAAGTTTATACATAGCCACCAGTACGGTTATCAATGGATATTCCCGTTCTATCTCATTCTCTTGATCGACATCAATTACATAGGAAATAATTTCCAATTCGTTTTTCAATGCAATTCCAAATTTCGGATTGAACCAGTACTGAATATCGAGGCCTATGGTAGGTATAACAAGAATAGCTACTTTGTCAGTGGTATGATCACCCGCTGGCAGATAGGATTGGCCAAAACCAATTCCGATCCGCCAGTTTTTAAATTCATGAATTTCCTGATCGGCATGTTCTTTCTCTTGATCCTGATCAGATTCATGTTCATGTTCTTGCCCCCAGGATTGAGGGATTAAAATTAATAAGAACATAATGATGAAACATGTGCTTTGTAGAAACCTAATATTACATAAAATCATAATCTATTCTTTATTCGATTCAGCAATTAACAACTAAAAGGAAATAATACCAATTCAGGATCTGAATTTCATGCGTTTGAATTCCTTCATTGCCTAAGCATATTTATTCTCATTTGGATACTTTGTAAATTTGCTATAGGAATGTTTTTCATTTTAATCGCCTCCTCGTACACGTTGATAGCGTTTTTAATATTTCCACTTTCTTCATAAATATT
>JAHEGY010000047.1 GCA_024644875.1 Cyclobacteriaceae bacterium | reverse complement strand
TTTGCTTACTTTATATCGCCCTCCAAATCCAAGGGCAAAAATATCATTGTTTTCTTCAGGGGTTGCCACCAGGTTATGATGTACCAGTGTTGGTGTCAGTTGCAGGGAGAGATTTTTGTTGAATTTCCTTGCCATAATAACCTGGTAAGCATAAGATAAACGGGAAGGAAACTGGATCTCCTGTTCCGGATCGGTCGGCTTTAGGGTATTAATGGCCATACTGACAAATCCGGTAGCTGTAAAAGGAAAATTCCTGGCGCCTTTTTTCTGCTCAATAAAGCGGTACTTCAGGAATCCATCATAGGTCTTCTCATAACTGCTTCTTCCAACTCCAATGGTAAGATCATCTGTAATAGAATATTCCAGACCCAGTCGTATCCAGGCTTCATCCAGTCCCCAGAAATTATAGGCGCCGGAATTCAAACTGCCAAAACGATGCATGAAGATCACCTCCAATGTACCTGCACCCCGGGTCTCAACAGAATGCCCGTTTATGATACGGGTCCCATTAAATATGGACCTGACGGGTTCCACATCCGGAACAGTATCTTTTATCAGATTCATCAGATCGTCCTGGGCGATTGCACTGATTTGCCAGAAAAACAGAATTATGTACAGGGTGGGTTTAATCAATTGGTTCATATGTAAATGTTATGGTTACCTCAACTACTTCTGCAATGTTATAAAAGACCACTTTGGGGATTTTGATCTTATAATCTTCCAGGGCAATTGGGAATTTTGATTTAATCCCTATTGAACCCTCTTCGATCTTAATCTCTCCATCCGCGGCAAGTTCTTTGCTCACTCCGTGAATATTCATACTGCCCTCAGCCCTTGCTTTTTGCCATCCTTCAGCATCCTTGTTAAAGCCCGAGATTGTGCCCTGAAAGGTAGCCGTTGGATATTTATCGGATTCCAGGTAATTCTCATTGAAATGTTCCTGCATGAGGGACTTCTCAAATTCAAAGGACTTAATGGGTATGGAAAAGACAATCTCACCTGTTGAAAGGTCCATAGCACTTTGACCATCAAGGTTATTGGCTTCTATATCTTCCATCGGTGCATCAGAAAAGAAATGTGCCGAGGATGAAACTGATTTATATTTTTGGGCCAGGGATCTATTCGAGAATAACAACAGAATCAACAGGCCTGCAATTCGAATATCCTTCATAATTCAAGATTTATCATTTTAATATATTAATTCTCAGGAGCTCCTGCATCCACCCAGCATGCGATATCGTCAATATCCTCTTGAGAGAGACGAATGCCTGAGGTTGGGGGAGGCATTGTACCGTTTGAGGTCCTGGTTCTGATCCTATCAGCATTCGAGGATATCTGCTCGTATGTTTCCAATGTGGGTTGCTGCCCTCCTGATGCATGGCAACCCGGAATGGCACAATTGGTATTTACAATGGGCTCCACCCTGTCCGAGAAGGAAACACCTTCGGGAGGACATTCTTTAATACCATACAAATCCTCCTCATTGTCATAGGTACAAGCAAAAGAAATGATAACAAGTCCGGTAACAAATAGCCTTTTCACGTGTATCTCTGGGTTAGTTATTTGGAGCACCCTGGTCTACCCAATCGGATATCAATTGAACTTGTGCATCAGGCAGAGGCCCGGCCGGTGGCATGGATCCGTTGCCGGTACGAAATTTGATTCCATTGGCATTTGCACTCACATCCGCATAGGTAGCAAATGAAGGGATCCCCTGATTATCCCCGTGACAACTGGATAGTTGACAATTGGTATCAATGATCGGTCTTATCTCACTGGCATAAGATACTTCCGGAACTTCTGTCACAGTAGCCATTTCAGAAACAGTGCAATTATTGGCATCCTTAACCGTAAGGGTGTAGTCATTGGCCTCTAGATCAGTAAATGAACCATCATTTTGAAAATTGATCCCATCAATGCTGTACATATACGGGGAAGTACCATTATTCGCGCTTACCTCTATAGCCCCATTTGATTGCCCCTCAATACTTATGGTTATGTTATCTATACTTAGTTCCGGACCATTCTGGCATGGATCAGCTTCCTCTGTGGAATCGCTACAGGAACTTAGAACCACAATAATCGCTATCATGACCCCAATGAGTTTAATTAAATTCTTCTTCATAAGGTTTAATTTTGGTTTAGAATAATTTTATCGTGTATATAAATTGTTGTTTTGATCTTTACTATAATTATGATCAATATCTCATCGGATATAACCTTAAATATTATCTTCTCAGGGTCGCCGTTTTTCGACATCTGGAATATTTCCAGTTTCAGTGCTTCTGCTTTCATTTCATCTGCCAAGTTGGTATTTGTACATAAAATAAACGCCCAAAGTTTGCAAATCGACCTCTCCCCAACCTACCCCGGCAGTAGGGATCTTAATGAACGGTTCTACCTGAAAAGCTCCTTTTCTACCCAATTGGTACTGATATCCCACCGAAAAATTCACAATTTTAAAGGGATAAACACTTGTTTTATCTGTTCCCCAGTGTTGGGGCAGCTCCGGATCTTCCACGTCGTACTCGAAATAATAATCCTCTTTCAGAAGGATATAGGTAGAAGCACCGCCAGAGACAAAGAACTGGTGCCTTCCTTTCATCAGGAAGTTGTATCTCACATTTAATGGGATATCCAGCATAACACATTCACCATAGGCTTCATCCGCGGCGATGCCCTTTTTCCAATAACGTGGGGGGGCATGATAATCCTCCCCATAGGCTTCATATTTGTTATTTACCCACGTTATACCAGTATTTATTATAAACCTCCTGGATATACCCACTTCAGCCAAGAAATTCCAGCGGACTCCCGGGGAAACGAAATTGCCCATCCCCACGGTGCTGAAATCAGGGCTGAAACCTGCTCCAAGGGAAAAAGAAACTTTAAAACGGTCATTACCTGCTTTATCATTAAAAGTTCTTGCCTCAGGCCGGTTCGGATCTTTCAGATCACTAATTGTGGAACCAGGAAATAGTGGGTCCAGCATACCAGGAAGCCTATAAGCAAAAGACTCAGAATTAATGGTTATCTGTTCGCTATTTCCAGTCATAGTGAAACCTGCTGATGCCTCAGATTCTTCCATGGCCTCTGTTTGAAGATTGCCATAAATTGCATGTTTATTTTTGGCCATTTCACCCCTGGAGGTAACTGCAGCCATCAACTCTGAAGACGAATTTCCAGGCTTCGGACTTACTGTTTCCTGTCCTGCTTTAGATTGGAGATCTAAAGATTGATTTAGCGTGTTTCGTGGTTCCAGTATACGATCATTAGTTGCGTTGGGACTGGCTTCTATATTATCAATTTGATTTAAGGCGCCAAATTCACGGATTTTATTCCCTGAAAACCGATCAAAAGAATACCATCCCAGTGGGATCACCAGAAGCAAGGCAACCAGGGGCCAGATCTTCTTCAGAAAGGCAGAAAAGGAGAAGGCAACAGGCATCTCACTATCCAACAGGGCTTCCATTTTCTTCCAGTCGCCTTCCCTGAACTCAATATCATAATTTTGAGCTCCTTTCTTAAAGAAATTTTCTAAACTATCCTTGTTTTGATCGTTCATAATCTTCCAGGAAATATTCTTTTAGAATAATTCTCATGTTTTTCTTGGCCTTGGCCAGGTTCGATTTAGACGTACCAACTGAAATATTCAGCATGGCCGCTATTTCTTCGTGTTTATATCCTTCTATAACATATAAATTGAACACGGTTCTGTATCCGGGAGACAGCTTCCGGATAAGTCCCAGGATCTCATTATAGGAGATATGGGATAATATATCTTCACCGGATGAATGTATCTGCTCTTCATGCAGTTCATTCATCAATTCAATTCTTTTACTTTTAAAATTATTTATACATGAATTGATCAGGATCTTTCTAAGCCATGGTGTAAAAGGTCTTGAAAGATCAAATTTTTTAAGGTTCTTGAATATTTTCATAAATGCCTCATTTAGAACTTCAACTGCTTCATCCCTGCTATCTGAATACCTAAGGCAAATACTTATGCTATAGGCATAAAAATGTTGGTACAGATCTCTCTGACATTTCCTGTCATTTTTGATACAACCCTTTATGAGGTTGCGCAACATAAGTTTATGATCTGGTCCCAATCGGTATCTTTTAAAGTAAAAGCTTTTTGAAGATTAAACTGTTCGTTCCAATTACCCATTTTTACAGACAATACAAGGGAAGTCATCCAATGGTTGCCTCTGAGACATTAAAATTTCGGCATCTGATCTCTAAATAAGAACCTGGTACTCGCACCATTTCTGCGATTTTTACCGGATTTCTCCGGGAAGGGGGAATAAGATAATGCAGCAGGTGAATCCAGCTGCATTACCTGTAGGGTGTATTTAATTAATTTTTCTCGAAGGTCAGATAATCTGTCCCTCCATTACCGCCACTAACATCCATCAATTCAATTTTACTGGCTGTAACTGAGAGGATATCCCAATCATCGTTGAGGTCCTCAAAATCATTAGTGAGGTTAAATTGGATGGTGAAATCCAAATCATCCGGGCTGTCATCGCTGCTGTTGCTATCCGAAATACTCCAGGATCCCTCATAGGTATTTGTTTCATTATTACTGGTCAAGACTCCATTCTCATTGAATACAAAGTCATAGCCAGAGAAATGGTTTGTTTCATCCTTCCCTGAATCGATGAACCTGGTGATTCTCCAATTCCCCGAATTCATGGTATCCTCTATTTCTTGCATGGAAGTAAGGTCCGGACCACTTTCATCATTATCCGAACAGGATATCATTCCAAAGCTGATAGCTAAAAGGATTATCCATAAATATTTTATTTTATGATCTTTCATTTTGTCTGGTTTATGGTGTTTAATCACTCTTTTACCTTGCAGGTGCTCAGCCCAAAAGGTGCATATAACGGACAAAAACTCATTAGGCTGGTCAATACAAATATTCCGCCCAGCACAAGCAATACAATGCCCAATGTACCTGTTATGACGTTTGTAAAATAAAGTACTGCAATGATCACGGCGATTATCACTCTTGTAATCCTATCCGCGTTTCCCATGTTTTTCTTCATCTTTCTGTGTTTTTTATGTTAATAAATATTGAACAAGAATAACTATGGCAGTAATGATTCCAATGCATAAAACACACACCGAAACAAATTTTATTGCTTTTTTACCATCCATAGTTCTACAAAGATGGGATAGCGGTTTTTAACAAACAGTGACTGAAGTCACAACTATAAAATTTCAATGCTGCTTGTATGTTGCCGGACCTTACCTTCTCCTTCCAGTTTTTTCATAACCCTGCTGATCACTTCCCTTGCGGTGCCCATATCGTTTGCGATTTGCCGGTGGGACATTTTTAGTGGATTTTTACCCGTTAATTGATGTTTTTTCTTCAGGTAATCGTACAATCGCTGGTCCATCTTATTGAATAGAAGATCGCTGATCGTCTCCAGTAATTCGCTGTATCTTAAATTATACAACTGAAAAAATATTGAATTGAAATCCGGAAATTGCCGGATCCATTGATCAATTTTCTCAACCGGAAGAAGTATTGCTGAAGTGTCCTCCTCAGCAATGGCATAAACGCGACTCGGTTCGTTCTTGAGACTTGCTGAAAATGACATTATACAGGATTCATTGGGTTGTATATAATACAGGAGAAGATCTTTGTCTTCATGCCTTGAAAACACCTTTATTAACCCTTGGGTGACGATCGGAATTACTTTTACATACTGCCCTGCCCTCAGAATCGTGGATCCCGAGGGAATCTCTTTAAATATTGACACCGAAACAATTTCAGCAATCAGTTCATCGCTGAGATGCGGAAAAAGGTGTGATATTTTTGATTTATCGATCATCCTTACTTTTTAACTTTAATATACATCTAATTTAATGGTTTGCATGGAAAAAATCAGCTGAACATACAAGTTTTAAAAACCGGTTATTAAAAGCCAAAACATCTTGGTGAATATTTCTAAGAGTCTTTGTGAGAATATGAGACTTTTTTTAATTATGAATCTTACAACATAATGAAAATTTTATTTATCAGCTATAGTTTTTACAATGTCCTAACATTTATACCTGCGGGTACCCAACGATCTTAAGAACAAGTCAGGTTTAAAAAATCTAGCTGAACTGGCCAGTATCAATAAGACTTCAGGCGATGGAGTTAATGGGGTTTGGTTCCTGGCCAAAGAATATTTAGTAATGCTGGCAAACGATAAACTGACTGGGCTGGATGGGATAAAAGAAGGATGCAAAAGCCTAGCCATTCCCAAAAATAATATTAAATTTATCAGATCATATTTTGCTAATTTTTTTTATATGAAATACTCACTGATCTTATTTTTTATAATGGCATTGTATCATGCCTTGTCTTGTCAGGAATCGAACCAAAATGATTATTCAGAATACATCCTTACTCCTGCTCCGCCTTCATCACCCAGGATCAACGGGCCGAAGGTATATGGTGTAAGACCAGGTAATCCGGTTATTTACAGGATCCCCTGTACCGGGGAACGCCCGATCGCCTTTAGTATTGAAAACCTGCCCAAAGGCCTTATACTGGACAACAATAAGGGAATAATCACAGGCTCAATACCTGACCCCGGCACCTATGAAATAGATATTTGCGCTAAAAATTCAAAAAGTGAATTCTGCCGGAAGCTTACCATTAAAGTGGGTGATAAACTGGCCCTTACGCCTCCAATGGGCTGGAACAGCTGGTATATACATTATGACAGGATAAGCGACCAGCTAATGCGTCGGGCGGCAGACCAGATGATAGCCACTGGTATGGCAGACTATGGTTATCAATATGTTAACATCGACGATTGCTGGATGGTCAAGGTCAACTCAAAAGATCCGGAAATAGGTGGGGAAACCAGGGAAAAGAATGGTAAGATCAAAACCAATACAAGGTTCCCTGACATGCAGTCGATGACGGATTATATCCATTCAAAAGGATTGAAAGCAGGGATATATATTTCCCCGGGCCCCAGCACCTGTGCAGGCTACGTGGGCAGCTATAACCACGAACAACTGGATGCAGGGACTTTCGCGGAATGGGGTTTCGATTTTCTTAAATATGACTGGTGCAGTTACAGGAAAAAAGCAGGTGGAAAAACTGTAGAACATCTTAAAAAGCCTTATCAGAAAATGTGGGATATCCTGTCTGGCCTTGATCGGGATATAGTATTGAATCTATGCCAGTACGGCATGGGGGATGTCTGGAAATGGGGGGCTGAAGTGGGCAATTGCTGGCGGACAACCGGTGATCTCGGTCTTGAGATGCGCCAGGGCCTGCCTGGTTTTTATTCGATAGGCATGAGAAACGCGGAACATTGGGCCTATGCCCAACCCGGGGGCTGGAATGATCCTGATTATATTTTAATTGGATGGGTAGGCAATGCCCATGATATGGCTGAAGGCACACCGACCGACCTGACTCCTTATGAACAGTATTCATACATGTCAATGTGGAGCTTAATGGCTGCACCGTTGATTTTTAGCGGGGATATGGCTAAACTCGATGCCTTTACATTGAATGTACTATGCAATCACGAAGTTATTGAGGTTAACCAGGATCTCCTCGGCAAACAAGCCAAAATTATTCGAAAAACAGAAACTGAGTTCGTCCTGGCCAAGGAACTGGAGGATGGTTCCATAGCGGTCGGACTTTTCAATTTACAGGATGAAGAAACCTCCCTTGCTATCAATTGGGATGAATTAATGATTTCCGGGAATTGGGCCCTTCGTGATTTATGGAGACAAGAGGATATTGGAACCTATAACAATTCATTCGCAGCTCAGGTAGCACCCCATGGAGTAATGATGCTACGCTTGCTGCCTGGTTCATGAATCCTAACAACCGGAATTCTGAACCGGATTTACCATAATGCTTAATTAGACAGACCGGTCTGTCTAATTTTGCCACGAAGCTTTACATAAGTCCGAATTAAACAGACCGGTCTGTTTAATTTCATCCTGCTTAACAGTATAAATGAATTGCAGGTTCGTCAACCGGATTCAGAACTGTCCTGCCTCAAGGGTGAATGTTTGGCCAATTCAGGCTGCTGTTTGTATATCAACCATCTCCAGAACCATTCGAGGGGACCCATTTTAAAATATTTTAACCAGAGTGGACTTAGTATTAACTGGAGTATCCATATTCCAATAACGACAAAATATAACTGGTGCCTCTCCAATTTACCGAACAGGCTGAATCCAAATCCGAGAAATATTATACCTGTAATTACAGTATGCATAATATAATTGGTGAGGGCCATTTTCCCGACTGCGGCCAAGCGCCTTGAAAGTCCTTTTAACAGGTTGGCCTTACAAAAGATCATCACCAGGCCAATATGCCCCATAGCTGTAAAGAAACGTCCTATATTATAAGTCATACCGGCTTTCTCAAACGCCAGGATCTCAAAATTATTCGAGATGATGAGATTGGTCTCATATAAATTTATACCAATTCCAACCGGGTATCCGATCAATATCATCATCCAGTAAAACCGGAACGATTTCTCTGCTTTAAATACACTGTATCTGAATAGGGCAATTCCTATAAGCATCATACTTAAAATGTCCCATACATCATACCGGTAAGTAAACTCCGATTGAAATTTAGCATTTATAGGTGCCAGTGATTTTACAATGGAGAAATATCCCTTATGCCTGCTTTCAATTCTTTCCTGGATCTCCTCCTCTGATGGCTTTGCTTCTTTTTCAATGGCTTTCCAGGCTTCCAGCGCCTTTTTGTATTCCTTATCAGGCTCTTCACCCTGATCAATGGCAGCCTGGGCTATATTCGCCTTTCTATAGGTTTCACTATCGATAATATAATCTTTGATATCAAGGCCACTTCCGATAATTAAAAGTACCAGGCCGGCAAAGAATAATTTATAAGGTGTTACGTTCCTGAAGGGATATAAAAACATCCCCATTAAGCCATAGGCATACAAGATATCACCAACCCACAGCAATAGATACCCGTGGACCAATCCGAATATTAAAAGCCAGATGGTCCTTCTGTAATAAACATCTGCCGTTACCGCACCACCACCTTTTGCTTCTATTCTTGTTGTTAACAAAATAAATCCAGCCCCAAATAACATTGAGAATATTGCCCGCATAGTCCCTTCAAAAAAGAGATTATTCATGATCCAAACATTCAGATTCCAGCCTTCAGATCCTCCTGCTATGGATGGGTCCCCATACGCCGGGGCCGGCAATCCCATTCCTGCTATATTCATGAGGAGAATCCCAAAAACGGCAATTCCTCTTAGAATATCGATTGAAACAATTCGCCTTGTTATCTCAACAGGCGTAAAAAGGGGTTCTTTGTAACCTTTCATCAGAGTAGTTTTTAGTTTGGTTTAATGGTAAATAACCGGACAATTTATTAAAAAAAACTGATATACAATTCAGGCGGGCTTTCAAATTGGTAAATTTTTATATTTGCTGGCTGATATCAAGCATACATTTACCCGATTTTTCTTTTTCTACTAACATTCTTCATAATCTTTTTATAAATTCAACCCTCCATAATCACTATATTTTTTTAGAGGAATTTTTTTATACCATTAATCATATTAATAATGAAAAAATCAAGAAGAGAATTTTTAAAGAATGGTGCGCTTGCTGCAGCAGGGACCACCCTGGTGTCCAATTCACTGTTTTCATGCGGTTCGGGAACCTCATCTAAACAGGCAGCCGCTACTGCTGAACAAGTTGCCACAACTGCTACTACAGATCAGGTAGTAGCTGTACAACTGTATTGTGTAAGAGAGGACATGAAAAATGATCCCTTGGCTACACTCACTAAACTGGCGGAGATGGGGTACAAATATGTGGAACATGCTGATTATAATGACCGAAAGTTTTATGGTTACCCTGCCCTTGAATTTAAAAAGGTATTGGCCGATCTCGGTATGCAAATGCCAAGTGGGCATACGGTTCTTGGCAAGGACCATTGGGATGTCAGCAATAATGATTTTACTGATGCATGGAAGTATACCATAGAAGATGCCGCGACGATGGGGCAGAAATTTGTGGTAAGTCCCTGGCTGGATGATAGTTTCTGGAGTTCCTACGATGCCTTGATGGGCTTCCTGGAAGTGTTCAACAAGTGCGGCGAATTATGTCAGAAATCGGGGATGAAATTTGGATACCACAATCATGATTTTGAGTTCAGTGAAATTCTTAATGGGGAAATTATGTTCGACATAATGCTTAAGAACACTGACCCGGATAAAGTGGGCATTCAACTGGATGTAGGTAACATGTATATTGCCGGTGCAAAAGCGAAAGATATTATCCTTAAATATCCTGGCAGGTTTGAGACAATACATGTAAAAGACATGATTAAGAGTGAGTCCGAAGATGGGCATGGATTTGAAAGTACCATATTGGGAAAAGGGCTGGTAGGCACCAGGGAAGTAACGGATATGAGCAAAGAACAGGGAACCTGGTTATTTATAATCGAGCAGGAATCATACCAGGGGAAAACACCACTCAATTGCATGAAAGAAGACCTGGAAATTATAAATCAATGGGGATACGTTTAATGCAAGTGTATCATCCTACAAATGAAAGCCCTGAGGAATATCCGTTAATTTCTCAGGGGTTTTCTTCATTTCGATCGGAAGCTGCCTACAAGTGGAAACCAGTCTTTAACTCATATTCTAATTGCTGGATTCAGTAAAATATTCCATAACACATTGCTCATTCTTTAGATAAGCTCTGCAGAATGCATCCAGTTTCTTAAAGGCAGCACTACCAGAAGTTCCGGTCTTCTCACCAGGCTCTGGTTTTATTCCCCATACAACCCTTGCGGCAGCATTGGGTGGATAATCTTCAGTATCCTGAGGGAAATAAAAACATCTGAAATTTGCAGTGTTCTCCACTATTTCAGCAGTGAACCGTTCTTCTTTAACTGAATTTGTGCTGACAGTATAGTATTTATTATCAAAGGATTCAATTATATACCCAGCTTCAATGAATTGATTGATAATATCATTTAAAAGGAATTCATTGACGAGTGAATCATGTACGACTTTTATCAGATTGGTGGAAGCAGGTTTTTTCTCATATTTTACCTTCCTGATCCCGTCCTTTGACAATTCTTTTACTTTTTTTTCAGGATCATCCTGCTGGATAAACAATACAGATTCCTTGTCTTCTTCCACTACTCTGGCAGATATTGTACTTTTATCTTTCAGAACAATCACATCCTGTGCACAAACCATTAATGGCATAAATAAAAAAGTGAGAAAGATCAGTCTTTTCATACTTCGTAATAAATTATATTTCTAACCGGGTCGAATAAACAAGTTAACACATTTAAAGGATTTATGCATATCCGGCATAAAATTGTTTTCAAGCAGGTTGCCTCGGCGGGTATTTTATTTAATGTTAATTATTTAATTATCTTCACAATTAATCCCGGGTTGGGAACATGATAAACCGGAATTATTAACCTTGGCCAAGAAGACAAAAATTTTATTCCTATGTCCTTATCCCTTTGATGAAGTGGCCTCACAGAGGTTCAGATTTGAACAATATTTCAGTACCCTTGGAGAGAATAATTATAAATTTCTGCAAAAGTCTTTCTACTCAGCAAAAACATTTAAACTATTATATCAGCCCGATAAATACTTTCAGAAACTGACCGGGATCTTATGGGGATTCATAAAAAGAAATATGCACATCTTTTTTGCTCTTAAGGCAGACTATGTATTTATTCACAGGGAAGCAACCCCACTGGGCCCGCCTATATATGAATGGATCCTATCTAAAATCATGCAAAAAAAGATCATATATGATTTTGACGATGCCATCTGGCTTGAAAACACATCTGAGGAGAACAAATTCATTTCAAAATTAAAAATGCCCCAAAAAGTCTTTAAAATATGCAAATGGAGCCATAAGATCAGCTGTTGTAATGAATACCTGGCTTCGAATGTGAGGAAATATAACTCACAGGTTTCGATTATTCCGACAACCATTGATACCAGCATATGGAATCCGATAAAAAAAACGGACAGGAATCTCCCCGTAACATTGGGGTGGACAGGAACACATTCTACTTTACCTTATCTATTATCAATAAGATCTGCCCTGGAGAAGATTATAGAGAAATACCCACAATTGGTTATTCGGATTATCTGTAATAAAAGACCAGACTGGAACATACCTAACCTGGAGTTTCTTACCTGGAATAAATCTACAGAATTCAAGGACCTGGCAGGGATCGATGTGGGATTGATGCCTTTACCTTCGAACCCCTGGGCTGAGGGAAAATGCGGGTTCAAGATTCTGCAGTACTTTGCGCTGGGAATACCGGCAGTTGCTTCTCCTGTTGGCTTAAATAATAATTTGATCAGTCACGGCAATAATGGATATTTATGCACTACGGAGGAAGAATGGATCGGGAATATAGATATGTTAATTAATTCGGGAGAGCTAAGGGAAGAGATAGGAAATAAGGGACGAACAACCCTGGTCAATCATTATTCTTTGGAAGTAAATGCTACAAACTTCCTGGGTCTCTTTGAATAAGAAAGTAACATGAACATGGCAATCATGTATAATGGCAACATGGGAATTTTATACCTTACCAGCGTGCCGAAGTTATAGGTTGATAATCCGATCGCAAAAGCAAAGGTAATAGAGAAAACGAGACAGAAAACAACAATAGGATTTGAAATTAACATAATAATTCTTCTTTCTGTCATGGCATGCCCTATCACAAACAATGTAAAAATGAAAAGCAGAGCACTTTCAATAGCGGAAAGAAACATAACCAGGTTTTTGGCTTCCCATAAATAGGGACGAAAAAGCGTTACCCAAATGGCTGCCGGGGTTTTCCTCATTATTCCGGCAGGAGAATAGTCAAAATCTCCCAGGGTATACCCGGATCCTTCCTCTCTTTCACTCACATAACTCAACCAGCGCGCTGTTGATTCAGCCGTATAAGAAAGCCTTTCAAGATTATATCTGTGATTTTCCTGACCAATGAGCTTTACTGAATAATATCCTCCGATAAATAGTAAAACGATCGTAAAAGGAAGGATCATTGTCTTTAATACAAGGTTCTTAAGTTTACCCAGGGTTGACAGGTAGAACCAGATCATTAAAGCCGGCACAAGGCATAATAGAATATAGATCTTAATTTCATATATCATGAAAAAAGAAAATAATAGCATTACAGACCCAAGCAGAAAATTCCTCCTAAACATAAATATCTCAGCAAAAGAATATATCCCCCAACCTAAGGCACCCAGGGTTATTGTATCTTTTAATATACCAGATCCCCAGAAAAAGACAGAAGGTATAAAAAATATGGCTATTGCTAATTGCAAATGCATCTTCGGCAGCATCCGGTAAAACACGGTGTACATGGCCCATAATCCACTAAAACTGAATACCGCAAATAATACTGCTGTTGCTGAATATGTATGAAATGTAAATAAATCAAAAAAGCTGGCGACACGGACCACAAAATAAGAAGGAAGGTCATTGTAATACATGATCTCTGTAGCGTATTGAAAGGTTTCCGGATTATACTCCCCATTTGCAAACATCAATTGTAAGCCCTTGACCGGTGAATCCCGGAATGCTTCCCAGATATATTTTGAACCACTGTCAAAATAATTTAAGGTATCCCCTCCCTTATAATAAAACTGATAAATTAAACCCAGGCTGATCGCTCCAATGATCTTTAAGGTAAGACCAGGTATAAAATATTTTCTGTTCACGCCATCCGTGATCCTATTCCTGATGATCATGGCCAGCAAATAAACCAGGATAAGTAAAATCGGTGTAACAATTAAATCCTGCAGATTCATTACAGATCCTTCAGTTGTCTTCGTGCGCGTTTATTGGCCGGATGTTTTCTCTTGGATTCCTTTCTAATCCTTTTGAGGTATTCCTTAGCCATTTTTTTATCCCCTTCCGCTGTGGCGATCTCACTTAAGCCAATGAGAGAATAAAGATAATATCCGGTTTCCGTGGCCCCAATGGCCTCAGCAAATTCAAGGGCCCGGTTATAGTAATATTTAGATTTTTCGAAATCCCGTCTTTGCTCATAGATCTGTCCAAGATAGAATGCCGCATATCGTCCTGAAACCTCTTCATACCCGGTGCGGCCACTGTCAATGCGCTCCATGATCGACAAGGATTCGAATTCGGTCTTCCGGATCTGCCCTGTGGTATATAACAAACGCGCATAATATCTATGAAAAAATGCATTTTGCGGGAATATATCACGCAAATATTTAGAGATCTGCATGGCTGCCCCCATATCTTTTTCCTCGGAAGCAAGTATACGCATTAGAAAATACTGGGCCTCAGTGCGTGTATAAAATGCATTGGATGCCACTGTCCTCAGCTGTTTTAATCCCAGTTCTTTATCTCCTTTTTTGAAAAAGGCCATAATTGGTTTAAGCATTGGATAATTTTCTCTTATCCAAACAGTAAAATAATTGTAAAGTCCATCCCCAAACAAAAGTTCAGGACTCAGATAGCCTTTTTCTTTAATATCGTCCAGATACTTTAATGAACTTCGGGCAGCACTGGCAGCTTTCCCCCATTTTCTCCGCTCTGCGTAGAGTCTTCCTTTGAATGCCCAGCCTGCAGCCTGGAAAAAAGCTCCTTCTACTTTAAACTGTGGCAGTCTGTAAATAAGCTCTGCCTTAATGATTGCTGTATCAAGATAAGCTTCAAACTTTTCATCGTATCTCGTATTTTCAACATTTACAGCTATTTTCCACCATTCACTCAAAGCGAGAAGGAAATAGGATAAAGGGTGATTGGGATATTTCTGTTTGAGCCACCGATATTGCCGTTCTGCCCTTTCAAATTCGAAATTATACATATCGTTGATCGCCTGAGTGGCTTCCAATTGAATATTTATATCCTCAAGCAGAAGAAGTTGTGTCGTATCTTCATCCGGATTCTTTTCAGCCTTTGCTGTAAAAGCCAAATTCAAGATCATGAAAGAAAGCCACAATAACCGGTACATCAAATATCTGTGGAGTATATTAATAGTAAAACAAATATATTTTTAAAAAATTGAAAGAATACATCAATTCTATAAAGATTTAATAAGATGATATGGACTTTTTTGTTTTGTTTTACCATAAATTAATTCGACTTTGTCAATATAATGAGCACATCCGACAATCCCCTTAAGGGCGTTTTCGATGAATTTACAGCAATAGATAAAAGACTTTTTTTTGTCTTTCTATGCCTGATAACCTTTTTACTGCTTTACATTAAAAAAAGTTTCATTGAAAGCCAGATTGCAGCTTTTGAGATTCTGGAGCAAAGAGGTGAGATGGGATTTTATCATTTACTAAATGCACTTCAGTATTTCTCAATCCCCATTGTTTATCTGTATAAGTTTACTGTGATCGCCTTTATCTTGTGGGTAGGTTGCTTTATGTTCGGGTATAAAGTAATTTACTCCAGGTTGTGGGCTTTGGTAATGTTCGCCGAATGTATATTTTTTGGTGCTGAACTGCTTAAGATCGGATGGTTTGTGTTTATAGAAACTGATCCTGAGATATGGGATGTAAGGGCTTTTTACCCCTTATCTCTTATTAATCTGTTTGACTTCCAGGAAGTGCCGGATGCCTGGCATTACCCCTTGAAGGCAATTAATATTTTCGAACTATTCTACTGGGTTATACTGGTTTATGGGATACAATACCTTTCACGTAAGCGGTTTGATATATCCTTGTATATTGTGCTTACTTCCTATGTATTCTGGTTTTTCCTCTGGTTGATATTTTTTGTACTGATTTATAAGTAATATATAGAGAATTTTCATTTATTTTATCCCAAGGAATCGATCGGAATTCAATATTTATTAATAATTCAAAAAAAATAAAGAATATGAGCACTCCACTAGTTAGCATTTTAATGGGAAGTAAATCAGATTTACCGATCATGAAAGGGGCCCCGGAGGTCTTGGAAGAATTGGGAATAGGGTATGAGCTCACAACGCTTTCAGCTCATCGTACCCCGCACAGGGTTATGAAACTTGCTGAAGGAGCAAAAAAAAGGGGGATAAAAGTGATAATCGCTGGTGCCGGGATGGCCGCACACTTACCTGGAGTGGTAGCCGCATTTACTACTTTACCTATTATCGGAGTTCCCATCATAGCTGGTAATTCACCTGGCGGACTGGATGCTGTATTGGCGATCCTGCAGATGCCTCCGGGCGTACCCGTAGCTACTGTCGCAATGAACGGATCAAGAAATGCCGGGATTTTAGCTGCACAGATCATCGGTGCCAGCGATCCTGAAGTAGCTGAAAAACTTGCGAATTTCAAAGAAAAAATGAGGGAAAAGGTAGAGACCTTAGCCGATGAGGTTGAGGAAAAAGGTTATAAAGCCATGCTCTGATTTCTTTTTTCTTAAAGTACAGGATCTTAACCTGCCGGGTCTTGATTTTCCAGGCTTTATTTTTAGGGTTTTAGTTATTCAGTATACCGTAATTTCCCTTGAGTAGAAGTGAGGGATCGGTCATTTTGGGCACTCACTTCAAGGGGCAATGATATTTAATCCCCTAAGGCTGCCAGAACGGTCTTACCCGCACGTGTGGTCATCCCTGGTTTTACCCGGATATCAGCATCAGTAGGGAGAAATACATCCAGCCTGGAGCCAAAACGGATAAATCCGAATTCGGCCCCCTGATCCAGTTTATCCCCTTCTTTAACATAGTACTTGATCCTTCGGGCCATTATTCCTGCGATCTGTCGCACGACAATATCCAGCCCGTTTTTCAGGGTCAATGTCATGGTGGTCCGTTCATTTGAGGTGCTGGATTTTGGATGCCATGCCACCAGATATTTGCCGGGATGATATTTGAAATATTTTACTGTTCCTTCCGCCGGACTCCTGTTTACATGTACATTAACAGGTGACATGAATATACTGATCTGGATCCGTTCATCCTTCAAACATTCTTCTTCAATGGTTTTTTCAACAACCACTACTTTGCCATCGGCAGGTGCCAGGATATGATCGTCATTATAGGGGACTTTAACATTTGGATGCCTGAAGAACTGCAATACGAAGAAAAAAAGCAGGAGACTTGCAGATATAACAAAATACCGCACTACCATGTCCTCCAGGAAAAAATGCCTGATCAGGAGGTTAAGAACAAGTAAAAATAAAATCAGAAATACGAGAATGCTAAAACCTTCTTTATGTATACTCATAAATATACCTTTCTTTAAAATCCACCGCGATGGCTATATGCTTTAGCTATTTTATCAATGGCAACCATATATGCTGCTATCCTCAAAGAAACATCATATTTAGTAGAAATATCATAAACTGTATTGAAAGAACTTTTCATGATCCTGTCAGATCTCCTGTTTACCCGCTCCCTGGTCCATTTATAACCCAGGCGGTTCTGTACCCATTCGAAGTAAGAGACAGTAACGCCACCGGCATTTGCAAGTATATCAGGCACCACCATGATTCCTTTATTTGCTATGATCTCATCAGCTTTAGCAGCAGTAGGACCATTGGCCCCTTCCACAATCAGCTTAGCATCAATTTTATCCGCATTTTTCAAAGTGATCACATCCTCCATGGCAGCAGGGACAAGAACATCGGTCTTCAATTCCAGGATTTCTTCTCCATCTATTTTATCCGCTTCAGCAAAACCATCGAGTATGCCGCGGTTGTTACTTACATATTGCATGGCCTTTTCTATGTCTATTCCTTTTTCATTAACATATGCCCCACTGATATCTGAAATAGCGATTATCTTGGAGCCCCTTTCTTCCATGAGCAAGGCGGCGTGGGAACCTACATTACCAAACCCCTGAATCACGCATTTACTATTGTAAGGATTGATCTTGAGTTTCTCCATAGCTGTCAATGCCGAAACCATAACACCCCTTCCAGTAGCTGCAATTCTTCCAAGTGATCCACCAAGAATGAGTGGCTTGCCGGTTACAACACCTGATACTGTAACACCATGGTATCTTGAATATTGGTCCATCATCCAGGCCATTTCTCTCTGTCCTGTCCCCATATCCGGGGCTGGAATATCACGGTCGGGACCGAGAACACCGGACATTGCCGTCGTATATGCCCTGGTCAGTCTTTCAATTTCACCCGAAGACATTTCCATCGGGTTACATTTTATACCTCCTTTTGCACCTCCAAAGGGGATATCTACAACAGCGCATTTCCAGGTCATCCAGGCAGCGAGCGCTTTTACTTCATCAATGTTTACATGTTTATCATACCGGATGCCACCCTTTGAAGGACCCATTATATTGGAGTGGATTACCCTGAATCCCTCAAATACTTTTACGGATCCGTCATCCATGGTGATCGGAATGCTGACAATTACCTGTTTGTCAGGTGATTTCAGAACATTATATATTTCTTCATTTAATCCCAGTTTTTCAGCCGCTATGCTGAATCGAAACATCATGGATTCGAAAGGATTCTCTTTATCTTTAATGGGTGCAGGTTCAATATAAGACATAGCAAATCAAAAATTTAATAGCCTAAATCGGAGCTAAAATTACGGAATTGTTAAAAATAATACGCTTTTTTTATAATTATTTATTCATTTAGAAAATAAATATTTTCAGCAGGAATACAATAAAAGGAATGGAAATGAGCAGACCGTCAAAGCGGTCCAGAAATCCTCCATGTCCCGGCAAACTGGATCCGGAATCTTTTATCTCTATACTCCGTTTAAATAATGATTCTACAAGATCACCGTAAGTGCCAGCCACCACCATAATAACTGCTACGAGGTACCAGTGATACCACGTCATCACGTCAAAATACTTCCCTAAAAATGTGGCTATGACCATAGCAAGAATAAAACTACCCACCATTCCTTCCCAGGATTTTTTTGGAGACACCCTCTCAAAAAGTTTGGTGCGCCCAAATAGCACTCCGGCAATGTATCCACCAGTATCAGAGGCCCATAGGAGTAACAAGATGCCAATGATGATCTGATAATTATATCCCCCGTCTGCATAAACGCTTATGTTTAATAGTGCAAATGGAAGGCCAACATAAATAATCCCCAGTAACGTGTAGGCAATATTCGTAAAAGGCTTTTTTTCTTTCTTATAGAGTTTAATTAAAAATATCAGTGCAATGGATGGAAACAATATAAAATAGAGACTTGGGGTACAGATCCCCTTCTCAACAAAAAAAGACAACACAAATATCAGAATGGCATTTAAAGTGCCTATATATTTCAATGGCAACATACCATCCAGACCTGTAAGTCTGTAAAATTCCAGTATTGAAAGACAACAGATAACCAGAAAAACAACGAAATAGGTCCATTCGCTGAAGTAAGAAGCATATATAACCAATCCGGCACCAATGAATCCAGTCACAAGACGTTGGGTCAGATTATTATATCTATTCAATGTTAATCTCATTCTCAATAATCTTTATGGCTTTTATCACTTCATCCGGATTAACGAGTACCTCAAAATAACCAAATTTATACATACTGTCCTGCTTGTCAAATATAACAGGATTCAAATTATGCTCTTCCAAAACACCCTTAACAATTTCAGCCTTATGCAATAATGGGGTTGAAAACACTTTCTGCCATTTACTCATCAGTCTGCTTTTGATACTGGAATTGTTTCCGGAAGGAAAATAACATATAAATTGTAATAACAGAAAATATCAGGATAATATTTAAAGGATATGCTTCCTGAACTTCGATATCAATCCCGATATGCCCTGCCTGATATAAATAGATCAGGATCAGCGTGAATCCATTGTTGACAAAATGCCCGAGAATGGGATACCACAAATTTCCGGACCAGTAGTAGATATATCCAAATAATAACCCCAGGAAGAGCCGGGGAACAAAACCAAAAAACTGCATATGAAAACCACTGAACAACACTGCAGTGACTAAAATGGCGACATGGATATTTTTGAATATCAGATGAAATTTGTTTTGAAGAATACCCCGGAATATCAGTTCCTCCCCAATTCCCGGAATAACGGCAACCACCAGAAATACAATAATAAACTGGCTGAAAGATCCGAACTCGGTCAGGAAATCAGTAACCAGTTTTAACTCTTCTTCCTTTTCCCTGGCCCATTCCTCAAAACCACTCATAAACCCGGGAAAGCTAAGGTTCATATTCCATTCAATAAAAATTGTATTTACAAACATGAAGGAGATCACAATAACAACGGTTAAAATCACAGCCCATAAATTGATCTGCTTCAAATTAAACAAGTCCGATAGCTGAATCCTTTCTACTACTACAAGATATAGGAGGCCGGCAATAATAAACCCTCCTATAGCTCCAAGGCCCTGCAACATAAGAATAGCTGCCCTTTTTTCTTCTGTAAGTGGTAATGAGAGAAGCTCCGGTACTTCAGCCAGGCTCAGGTCCGTGGTTAATATGGATATAAAAAGTCCGATAAATTGCCCGATGAACATCCCGGCAAAAAACATCAATACCAGGATTATTAATGAATACCAGGGCTTGGCTGGCTCGCTAAACAGTGGATTTTTGGTAGTTATTAGCATAATTGGTGTAAATTTACATTTTTAAAGAAATAAATCTTTGGTTAGAATAGGAAACATAGAGCTTGGAAACTTTCCATTACTGCTTGCTCCCATGGAGGACGTGAGTGATCCGCCCTTCCGTGCATTATGCAAGGCAAATGGAGCCGATCTGATGTTTACTGAGTTTATTTCAGCTGAAGGCCTCATCAGGGATGCTGATAAAAGTCTTGAGAAACTGGATATCTATGACTACGAACGCCCGATCGGTATTCAGATCTTCGGGGATAAAATAGACTCCATGCGCAAGGCAGCAGAGAAAGCAGAGCAAGCCAATCCTGAAATAATTGACATAAATTATGGATGTCCTGTTAAAAAGGTAGCCTGTAAAGGTGCCGGTGCCGGAATTTTATTGGATCTTCCCAAAATGCAGGCCATGACAAAAGAGATCGTGGACCAGGTTAATATACCAGTCACTGTGAAGACTCGTTTGGGCTGGGATGAAAAAAACATAAAAATACTGGAGGTAGCCAAAAGGCTTCAGGATGCAGGCATACAAGCCCTGACCATTCATGGCAGAACCAGGCAACAAATGTATAAAGGAACCGCCAAATGGGAATTCATCAGCGATGTTAAAGATTCTCCGGATATCCATATCCCTATATTTGGGAATGGCGATATTGACTCACCCGAAAAAGCACTCGAGTTTAAAAAAAGGTTCAATGTAGATGGGATTATGATCGGACGGGCATCAATTGGAAATCCGTGGATATTCAATGAAATAAAGCATTACCTGGAAACCGGGCAGAAATTAGCTCCACCATCCTTGTCTGAAAAAATTAATGCCGTCAAGAAACATGTTTCATTTTCGGTGGAATGGAAAGGTGACAGGAAAGGAATTTATGAGATGCGTCGGCATTATACAAACTATTTCCGCGGGATACCTAACTTTAAACCATACAGGAATAAATTAGTACAGCTTGAATCACAGGAAGAAATCATTGATCTGCTTGATGAAATTGAAACCACCTTTGTTAATGAATTGTCTTTAGCCTGATGATCAATCCAAAATCGAGCAGTACCAACTTTTTAGCCTGGTCACTTTTAATTATCCTGAGTATGATTTGGGGTAGTTCATTCATTTTAATGAAGAAGGGGCTTGTGGCCTTTGATCCGGGAGAGATTGCCGCACTCAGGATCTTTTCAGCTTCATTATTTCTGTTCCCTGTTGCCATACAAAATTTCAGACAGATAAAAACCCGACGGCAATGGATCTTTCTTTTTGCCAGCGGTTTCCTGGGAAGTCTGATACCGGCTTTTCTTTTTCCTCTGGCACAAACCAGAATTGATAGTGCAGTCACTGGTGTACTTAACGCGCTAACCCCATTTTTTACGATACTGATAGGGGGTATATTGGTAGGGGCAAAATTCAATAACCGGATAAAACTTGGAATTTTTATAGGATTTCTGGGCTCCATTATTCTGGTGACCGCTGATTCAGGTAATGATCTTACTCAGATCAATTACTATGCATTGCTGATCGTTCTGGCAACCATTTTATATGGTTTAAACGTAAATATACTTAAGTATTATCTGGGTGATATTCGACCTGTCCATATTACCAGTTTTTCCATGATGTTGATTGGGCCGTTTTCCCTTGTATATCTGCTGGTATATGCTGATGTGCTTCAGACCCTGAAGTCTGACCTCCATAATCTGATCCCTTTAGGCTACATTATTTTTCTCGGGGTAGTAGGCACAGCAATATCATTAATAATTTTCAACAAACTGGTCAAAATCACCAACATTGTGTTCTCAAGTTCTGTGACCTACTTAATACCTGTAGTGGCAGTAATTTTGGGATTGATCGACAATGAGGTCCTTATGATGCAGCATTATGCAGGCATGGTTTTCATAGTTCTAGGGGTACTCCTGGCTAATAAGGGAAGGCGAAATTAATTGTTAACAATTAATTAATAATCTATTTGGTTTTTCTGAAACTTTCTTCACACCCCTTTTCGTTATTAATATGAGACCTAACCAAAAATCTAATAGCATGTACAGCAATTTCATTTCTTCAACCATATCGCAAGAACAGATCAGGGAAATTACTGCTGCGATCGATCGCATCAATGCTCAACTGCCAACATTAGTATCACTTACTAATGAAGAACTTTGTTCTCTTCCAAAAGTAAGCATGAAGAACATCGACTTTATTCATGAAGTCCTGGACTTTGCAGATACGTATCCTGACCTTGTACCACCGCATATCGATGTACAGGAAATCAGAAAAGATTTAAGTCTGATTGAATCTATTTCAAAGATCTTGAAGCCCATGAAACAACTGGTTAAGAAACTGGAGGATAGTGCACTGCTTGCAGGGAGTGAGGCTTATATACCTTCCCTTGCCATATATAATTCTGTTAAGGCCGGAACAACAAGATCCAGGTCACATCAAATGACCATCCACTGATTTTACTTCAGGATTTTATTATTCAGGTAAAGGTCGCTGAACCTCTCTATCTGGTTTTTATTCCCCAGAACTATGAGAATAGAATTCATATTGATGATGGTATCCGGTCCTGGATTAAATGCAAATCCCTTTTCTCCTCTTCTTACCCCTATTATTGATACACCTGATTTTGCCCGCACATCCAGGTCACCAATCGTCTTATTATGAAATTCAATTTTAATATCTTCAAATTCAATTTCTTCCAGATGAAGCTCCTGGGAAGAAACCCCATTCAAAAGGTCAAGGAACTCTATAACGTAGGGCTTGGTAATCAGCTGTGACATATGCAAGCCACCAAGGACATCAGGTAATATGACATTGTGGGCACCTGCCCGGATCAGTTTTTTTTCCGAATTAGGATCTGATGCTCTGGCAATTACATGAATATCAGGATTTAATTCCCTGGCCGTAAGGGTGATAAATACATTATCTGAGTCCCTTGGCAAAGTAATGATAATATACTCAGCAACGTCGATTTTTGCCAGCCTGAGGGTCTCATCGTCCGTGGCATCACCAACCACAAGGTGAATGCTTCCATCATCAGGCATGGAATTAATAATATCTTCATCATTCTCAATAACCAGAAAGTCTTTTCGACTACGCTGGAGCTCTTCACAGGCTTTAGAACCATTCCTGCCATAACCGCAGACAATTACATGATCTTTCATTTTATTTACTTCTCTGTCAATAATAAATTTACGAAATATATTCCGCAATCCGCCTTCAAATAAATAGCTTGTAAGTACGGAAATAACATAGGCAAAAATGACCAGGTTCAGAATAATGTAAAGACTGGCAAATATTTTACCCATGGGTTCAAGCGGATCAATAGTAGCAAAACCAACTGTCGATATGGTAATAACTGCCATAAAAAAAGAATCAATCCAGGTATAACCTTCTATAAGGTGGAAACCTATCGAACCTATCAATATGCTCAGGATCATTAATACAATGGCAAATATCAGTTTCTGGATTCCTTTTGGCATTTCTGCTGTTTGTTCTTTTTAATATTATCCTCGCCTAAATTTATAAATATAATGTTTAAAAATAAGTAAAGAAGGGGAAATGATTCCTGATAACATATATAATTTTATCTGGAAATGAGCAATATAATCACTCATTATTGATAATAAACCGGCATTTCAGATAATCAATTCATATCTATACTGGCTTCTACGACAATCACTTCCACGGATGCAGATTCTACGGGCGGATATCCGGATAATACTTGTTTATAAAAAATAATCTCTAACAATTACCACTGTAAAATCGTTTCTATATAATATAGAACCTAAACCAAATAAACTAAATGAACCTCACGGAAAACAGCGACCGATACAACGTCTTTCTCATAGGGAATAATCCCCAGGAAATTTCCATTATGGAAAGTAATCTTTCCAAATACCACAGGATGGATTTTATTGCAGATGTAGGCTTTGACCTAAGGGATAGCCTTTCCAAGGTTTTTAAGCAAAAACCAAATTATATCCTGCTGGATGATTGTTATCCTGCAGTTCAAATAAGAAGGTTCATACAAAGAATAAGAAATAACCATCAGACTGAAGAAATCCCAATAGCATTGTTAAAAAGCTCAAACCGGCATGTTCGAATTGATGGGATTCAGGATTTTTTTCTGAAAGATAATTTTACAGCGGAAAGGTTATTTTTTGCTATCAGGAACTCCAGAAAGATCCGAAGAACACAAATTGTTCTATACAAGTCATACAAAAAAAGCCGCCAACATTATCAATCTCTGAAAGATTATCTGAAAAAATATATTTAGGTAATCTTTGTCCTTAAGATCTGATATTCGGGATTTTTTAGTAATTACAGGGACATTTTATGATATTCGTAATCTATGATAATCTTTGAATGAAATATTAAGGGATTCACAAATCTTTAAATTTATTGAATTCATTTATCGAATTTCTTTCCTATAGAATTTTGAATTAAGTAATTTCGTGGGCTAAAAATATATTGAAGAGAAGTATCTAATTTAAAATCAGCAAAAAAAAACTAAAGTATATGTCACTACCTAAGGAATTTCAGCACTCTTATGAGTTCGACCCTAAATATTCAAAGAGTGTAGCATATTTCTCAATGGAATTTGCAATCGACCAGGCTTTAAAGACTTACTCCGGAGGATTGGGTTTTCTTGCAGGGTCACACATGAGAAGTGCTTACGATCTTAAGCAAAATGTAATAGGGATCAGTATTTTATGGAAATATGGATATTATGATCAGATCCGTAAGGGAGACCAATCAATGGATGTTCTTTTTCAGGAAAAGATCTACAGGTTTCTTGAAGATACGAATATTAAGTTTTCAATAACAATTAATAACCACCCGGTCGTCGTCAAAGCTTATTATCTGAAACCGGAAACATTTGGAACTGTGCCGATTTTCTTCCTGAGTACTGATGTGCCGGAGAACGATTATCTCGCACAATCCACAACCCATAAGTTGTACGACTCGGATCCGGCCGCCAAAATTGCCCAAACCATATTATTGGGCGTTGGAGGTGCTAAACTTCTTGATGAACTCAAGGCAGATGTTGAGATTTATCATTTGAATGAAGCACATGCCTTATCTGCTGCTTTTCATTTATATAAAAAGTTCAAGAGTGTTGAAGAGGTAAAAAAACGTCTTGTATTTACTACCCATACACCGGAAGAGGCTGGAAACGAGAAACACGATATCAGGCTTCTTGATAAAATGGGCTTTTTCTGTGGGACACCTATGGTGGAAGTAAGAAAGATCTCAGGCATTAAAGATGATGTATTTGATCATACCGTAGTGGCCCTGAGGTTTGCAAATATTGCTAATGGAGTTTCAAGAATGCATGGAGAAGTGGCAAATCAGATGTGGAGCAAATATGAAGGCATCTGTAAGATAATCTCCATCACCAATGCTCAGAACAAGAAATACTGGGCTGACAAACAATTAAGTAAGGCAGCTGAAAATAATGAGCTTGAATTAATCAAAAATAGAAAGTGCGAAATGAAAGGTGAACTCTTCAGTGTGGTTGCAGACCAGACCGGACAACTTTTCAATACCGAAACACTAACAATTGTCTGGGCCAGGAGATTTGCAGCTTATAAACGGGCTGATCTTCTGACTTATGATGAAGAAAGGTTTGAAAAACTTCTAAGTAGCACAAAATATCCAGTTCAGATTATATGGGCCGGTAAGCCTTATCCCATGGATTATAATGCCATCAGCATGTTTAATAAGTTGGTGCACCTAAGCAAGAAATATGACAATATAGCAGTACTGGTAGGTTATGAATTAAAGCTTTCGAAACTGCTAAAGGATGGGTCTGATATCTGGCTGAATACTCCAAGGATACCCAGGGAAGCATCGGGTACCAGTGGCATGACAGCTGCAATGAATGGTTCAGTAAACTTCAGTACGTATGACGGCTGGATCCCTGAATTCGCGCGCCATGAGGTGAATTCGTTTCTGATCCCTCCAGTTGACCAGAAACTCCCGGTACACCAGCAGGACCAGTTGGATGTACAGAACCTGTATGATATCCTTGAGGAGGAGATATTGCCGACTTATTATGATAAACCTGAAAAATGGAATGAGATTGTAAGGAACAGCATGTTGGATGTGAGTCCTTATTTTGATGCAGCCCGGATGGCTTATCAATACTACGAAAAGATCTATAACTATTAAAAAGTCCCGCCGGATGGCGGGATTTTTTTTGTCCCTACCTGCTCATATTTAGATTTTTCTATTAGTTCGTTAACCCATTTTTATATAATTTGTATATTGATTGCGAGTACCATTTTAGAGGCTTTAAATCTTTATATGAAATAATGAGAAAACCCAGAGTTTTAATGTTGGGATGGGAATTTCCTCCGGAGATTAGCGGGGGATTGGGCATTGCCAATTTCAATCTCTGCAAAGCGCTGGCACCGCTAACCGACCTGACCCTTATTCTGCCCAAGACAGACCCTGATCTTAAAATTCCGAATGTAAAGATCATTGACTTAAGCCGGATAAAACTGGAAGACCATTTTGAAAAGGTAGAACTTAAAGAATTCGAAAAAGTAATACAGGAAAAAAAGATAGAGTTCAATATATCTCCATACCCCACTTACCGGAAAACAACACAGGATAAAATTACAAAAGAAAGGATCGCCATAAAAACCAGGGGTATAATCGATGTCCATAATCAATTCAGCAAAAGCGATCTTTACGGAATCGATGTATTTGAAAAAGTTAATTATTACTCAGAGATTGTAAAAAGAATTGCTGCCGAACTCTCTTTTGATATTATTCATGTACATGACTGGATGACCTGTACGGCCGGAATAGTACTGAAAGAAATGTCAGGGTGTCCGCTTGTTCTTCATATACATTCTCTGAATTACGACCGGGTAGGGCCTGATAAGGTCGACTGGATCTATAAATTGGAGAAATTGGCCCTGCGGAAAGCGGATGCGATCATTCCGGTAAGCAAGTATACAGGAGATATCATCCGGGAATTCTATAAAATATCCGGGAAAAAGATATTCCCGGTTCATAATGGCATTGAAAAAGTCAAAACCTTCAAATCTGATAAAAACTTCCCGGAAAAGCTCATATTGTTTCTGGGCAGGGTAACCATGCAGAAAGGACCGGAGTTCTTCCTGGAGGCAGCAACAAAGATAATTGAAAACAATGACGAAGTAAGGTTTGTGATTGCAGGTAAAGGTGACAAACTCCAGGAGATCATCGAATCAGGGGCCTACGCTGAGTTAAGACATAAAATTCATTTTACCGGATTCCTGAACAGGTCAGAAGTAGAGTATATACTATCAATTACTGACGTTTTCTGCATGCCCTCCGTATCAGAGCCATTCGGACTTACGGCACTGGAAGCTGCCCAATTTGGGATCCCTGTAGTACTATCCAAGAGATCCGGTGCAGCAGAAGTTCTCAGCAGTGCACTGACAGTCGATTTCTGGGATACAGAAAAAATGGCCGGT
This sequence comes from Cyclobacteriaceae bacterium, assembly GCA_024644875.1. Taxonomy (GTDB): domain Bacteria; phylum Bacteroidota; class Bacteroidia; order Cytophagales; family Cyclobacteriaceae; genus JAGTVG01. The sequence goes on along the minus strand of JAHEGY010000047.1, from coordinate 5,355 downwards.
CTCATCTTAAAACTACTGACAGATCGAAAACTGTATAAAGCCTGCGTATCGCAAGGGTACAGGGATCTTAAAAAGCTTACATGGGCAGAAAGTGCCAGGAAAGTAATGGCAATTTATGCTAGATTATTGGCTTAAGCTTCGAAGCTGATATAAGTCCCCCTGATTATACCAGTATTCCTGCAGAATTTTTTAAGTGATCCATCAAAAAAGAGCCTGATGTTATTCCGTAGCATTTACTACTAATATGTCCGGTAACCTGTCAGATGGGATCCTGCTCAAATTCAATCCGGCTGCCTTTCCATCACAAGAGCAGTTCGGTTCGGCAAATAAATACTGAGTTTTTGATATCCCTCATCTTTTATAGCTGGATAGACCATATCCATGTCAACTCTATCAAATCCTCCATATTTTACCTCATCTGAATTCAATATTACCTTATAATTGCCATCCAGAGGTGCAAGAAACCGATAATCAGGGATAGAATGTGAAGGATGAAAATTAAACAGGAATATCAGATTGTTCCTTTCAAATATTATGGCTTTGTTGATATCGTCCATATTCAATTGACGGGCAGGAAGGGATTCAAGTAATTTGTATTTCCTGACCAAACTGATCATGTCCTTATCAAACTGATTTAGAAATTTGTACTTCAAATTTTCATTATCGACCAATGACCATTGCCTTCTGCAATATTTATAACTCCAGTTGTTGCCTTCCCGAGGGAAATCGATCCATTCCGGATGCCCGAATTCGTTCCCGATAAAATTTAGATATCCTTCCCCGCCAAGTGTTATAGTGAAAAAACGGATCATTTTATGAAGCGCGATGCCTCTGTCGATCATATAATTATCGTCACTCACCTGCATATGAAAATACATTTCCTTATCCATTAACCAGAAGGCGACCGTTTTATCTCCCACGATGGCCTGGTCATGTGATTCAGCATAGGCTATGGTGCGTTCCTTCCATCGACGATTGACCATGGTTTTCCATAATTCATGGATGTTCCAATCCTCGTCACTTAACTCCTTCAGATATTTAATCCAGAAATCCGGGATACCCATACCCAATCTGAAATCAAATCCAATACCTCCCTCCTTTTGTTTTCTGCAAAGTCCCGGCATGCCACTCATATCCTCAGCGATGGTTATGGCATCTTTCTTTAGATTATGTGTGATTTCATTGGCCAGCTGCAGATATAACAGTGCATCCCATTCCACCCCTTCAACAAAATATTTATCATAATGATCGAAGCTGGCAAAATCGCCATGATGAAAATACATCATAGAAGTTACGCCGTCGAAACGGAATCCGTCTACGTGAAATTCATTTATCCAATACGCAAGATTCGATAATAAGAATTGCCGGACCTCCCATTTTCCGTAATTAAATAATTTGGAATCCCAGGCACTATGTATTCCCCTGCCTCCGGGATGAAAATATTGATCATCAGAACCATCAAATTCATTAAGTCCTTCGGCTATGTTCTTAACGGCATGGGAATGCACAATGTCAATGATCACCGCTATCCCCATTTTATGCGCTTCATTTACAAGGTATTTAAAATCCTCCGGTGTGCCGAAACGGCTTGTAGGCGCATAAAAACTGGACACATGGTATCCGAAAGAACCATAATAAGGATGCTCCTGTATGGCCATAAATTGTATGGCATTATATCCAAGATCCCTTATCCGGGGCAATACCTCTTCAGCAAATTCCAGGTAGGTCCCAACGCCTTCTTTTTCCTGTGCCATTCCAATATGAACTTCATAAATGATAGGGGCTCTGTTAATGGGTCCCAGCCTGAATCCATCATCTGTCCATTTATAATCCTCCCCCGGTCCCCACACCTGACCGGAAAAATCATGACTGTCGGGATCCTGGACAGTTCGTCGAATATATGCCGGGATCCTGTCTCTTTCCACACGATCAGCAACCACATGAACCTTCACCTTGTCACCATGCTTTAGGGTATCACCATCAACAAAAACCTCCCAGATCCCCTGGTCATTTTTTGTCAATGGATTGGCATCTCTGTTCCAATTATTAAAATCACCTATAAGACTCAGGGACCTTGCTGCAGGAGCCCACTCCCGATACCACCATCCCTTCTTTTTCTTATCATAATTGATACCCATATATTTATAGGCCTCCGAGAATGTCTGTAAGGAACCTGCTTCTCTTTCAATAGACTGCACCAGATTGTTAAATCTATTGATGCGGTCGGCGATCTCATCGGTATAGGGTTCCAGCCAGGGATCGTCTTTTACAAGGATTGGAATTTTCTTTTTGCTCATGATAAATGATTTAAAAAATGAAAATAACAATCCTATTGATATTTCCCAATCACTAAGGGAAGACAATTTATTTTTATTTTATTTGTATCATTATATTTCATGGATATGAGAACAATCGGATTAATCGGAGGACTTAGCTGGCAATCTACACAGACTTATTATCAAATCATAAATACCGAAGTAAATGAAAGATTAGGAAAAAACCATTCGGCCAGCATTTTGATGTATTCGTTTGATTTTGATCAGATTGAATCCCTTCAGTACAATGCCGACTGGGATGCTTTAAATGAATTGATGGCTGCCGCAGGACATAAATTGAGCATTGCAGGAGCCGATTGTTTGCTGATCTGTTCAAATACAATGCACGAATGTGCTGCTTACATTGAAAAACAAATGGATATCCCATTAATACATATTGCTGATACTGTTGGGGATTTCCTTGTGAAAGGTAATTTTAAAAAGGCTGCCCTGCTGGGAACAAAGTTCCTGATGCACTCGGATACTTATACAAATAGATTAAAGAATAAATTTGAAATCGAAACCATCCTGCCTGATGATGGAAATATTATAGTGATCAATCAAATCATTTATAATGAACTGGTAAAGGGCATAATAAAAGATCATTCCCGGGATAGAATGTTGTTCATTATAGAGGATCTCAAATTCCGGGGTGCAGAAGCAGTGATCCTAGGTTGTACCGAGATCCCTTTGCTCATCAAACAGGATCATTGTGATATTCCTGTAATAGACACTACCGATATTCACGCCAGATCTGCCGTAAATTATATATTAGGGACATAGACAGCAAATAATTGTTTAAATTTAAGTCGAATCGTTAGTTATATCCGTTTAGAAATTAGGTGCGAAGCAGAATTTTACATATTGCGATTATCTTATTTTTGCCTCTTGCAGCAAATGCACAGGATTTAAACCAGAAGGAGAAAATCAAGATCAATGGCATCATATACGATGCAAAAACGAGTGAGAGAATCCCTTTTGTTCATATTATTGATGTTAGTTTGAATACGGGAACTTCCGCAGATGATAATGGCAATTTTTCCTTCACAACGAATCACGGAGACTCTATAAAGTTCACTGCTGTTGGATATAGTGATTTCTATATTGTATTAGATGATTCCATCAGGAATAATTCCTACCAGGTCATCATGCTCGAGCCGAAAGCATATTTACTCGAGAGCATGGATTTCTACGCTAATGATCCTATGAAAGGCTTTTATCTCAAGGATATCCCAAGAGATACTATCAGGATTTGGAGTAATAAAGGTGCCCCTGGTGCATCTTATTGGAATGTATTGCCGAATGGCGGAAGTGGTTATGTGGAAGCCTTTGCAAATTTATTCAGCAGAAGAGCGAAGCAGGAGAAGAAACTGGCGAAAATACTGGAAGAAGAACGCATACTTAAAATGCAGGAAGAAGCTGAACTCGTACAAAGGAAGACTTCAGAAGAAAAATATAACGTTCAGCTGGTCAACAGGATCACTGATCTTGAAGGAGAAGATCTCGAAAATTTCATAATGGAATTCAAACCATCAAGAGGATTTATACTTCGGGCAACAGAATATGAAATCGCACTTCAGATCGTAGAAAGTTATCGTGAATATGCCTATTATAATGGCTTGGAGGTTGATATGGACGAAATTCTCAGACGGGCCAAGTTCAGTGATTGAACAAAATACCTTCCATTTGATAATTAAAATTTCTCAATAGGAAATTAAATTCTTCCCAATTTGAGATCAATCCAAATTCAAAACCTGCTTATTTCCAGAAATTCCTTGACATGATCTCCTCTCCGATCTTCCTGTACTGGTTGATCACCCGGATGTTGGTAAAATCATGAAAGTAATCCAGATTATCAAAATTCTGGCTTTCTGGGTCTCTGGAAGAAATATGTCCATTACGGCTCAGGTATTTTTTTGACTTATAATAATGATTCGTTCTCATGACTATTTCACCTGTTTACATTACTATGACAAACAATATGCCAAATACCCTTATTCATATCTATAAAAATTTTAATAATCCAATTGTTTAGTGCCCATTCAGCATGCTATGGTTTCTACTTTCCATATAGTATACGGAATCAATAGAAACAGGATCATTTTTACAACGATCAAAATCAGACTAATAAATTAATAATTTACGAAATTTGTACATTTATATAAATATCGTACGCTTAATATTTGGTAGGGTTGCAAAAGATGGGATAAAATTTAATCACGCTCATAAAGAACCTTACCGCCGACAATGGTCATATCGATTTCCGCTGAAAGGATAACTTCTTCCGGGATGGTCATAATGTCGTCTGAGAACACGGTAAAATCTGCAAGTTTACCCGGTTCTATAGATCCCTTGATGTTTTCTTCAAAGGCTCCGAAGGCAGCATCTATTGTGTAGGATCGTAAGGCTTCTTCTCTACTCATTTTCTGGTCCGGCTCATAGCCTCCCGAGGGCAGGCCCTGAAGTGTTTTCCTGGATATTGAAGCATAGAAACAGGCTACAGGAGACAAAGGTTCCACTGGCACATCTGTTCCATTAACGATTCTTGCACCGCTTTGCAATAATTTCTGCCATACATAAGCACCTTCAAGAATCCTATCTTCACCCAGGCGGTCTATTGCCCATGGCCTGTCAGATGACATATGAATTGCCTGCATGGCGGGTATAACTCCAAGACTTGCAAATCTTGGAATATCCGATGCCGCAAGGTGCTGGGAATGTTCAATGCGGAATCTGGCGTCATTCTGATCCGGATTATTCTTATAAGCTTTCTCATAAATATCAAGCACTTCCTTATTCCCCCGGTCGCCAATAGCATGCGTACATACCTGAAATCCGTTTTGAATGGCCTGGTCACTCACCTCCTGCAAATAAGATAGCTCACTTACCGCGTGTCCGTAATGTTCTGGCATATCCGTATAGGGTTCTATCAGCCAGGCGCCCCGTGAACCCAGGGCGCCATCTACAAACAGTTTTATGGACCGGATGGTTAAGAAATCATTTCCTAATCCTATCTCGGGCCCGATCCCGAAATATTTAT
>JAHEGY010000140.1:3258-11097 GCA_024644875.1 Cyclobacteriaceae bacterium | reverse complement strand
TTTTTTATATAATTCTAAGCAAGCTATGGAACTAAAAAAATTCAGAAACCGCTATGACCTTGAATTAATACCAGCCTCTCATGAAGGAATCATTTTAGGTACTTTGGTATGGGATCCTATATTTGGTAAACCCGCATTTGAACACCGGGGGATGCCGGATCATATTTATAATGCATTTCTCGATGCCGAAATTATTAGCACTGAAGAATGGCAAAAGGCCCTGGAAGCTGCAAGGAATGAAGAGCTGAAAGACGCTAATCTGGCCATTGCTTCAGTTGATATTAATGTTGACCTGGTTACTTCTATCGATCAACCTTTGATTGGAGAACTGGAATCAGCGTTAAAGTTAAAAAGTCTGAAAAAGTTTTCATTCGGAGAGCTTAAAGTAAGACTTATGTCCCCATTACTCAGGGTAGAGGTCGATAACTATCTTGAAAAATTGAAATCAGGTAACTGGAAATACTATGATGGAAAAATCAGACGTGTTTTCATGATCACAGAATTGTATTATGGTTCTGTAAAGATCGTAATTGATAAAAATGTGGCCAATGATTTTACCCTGGCATTAAAAAAGACAGGCATGGAAGTTAGCAAAGAACTGGAACTTGGTACTGCCATTGAGTACTCATTCAAACATAAAAACGTTCCTTTTGCCATGAAACTTGAAATGATCAAGGGATTTGCCAGCTGACCGGGAGCATATTCCAGGTAAAAATGCTCAAAATATAACCTTAAAAAACTAATCTAAAATTCCTTTTATAACCTGGAAATTATTTAGAAAAGTACTCTAAAAATCTTAAATTTGTTTAACCAGGTACTGATATAATAGCTAGATCGGACTACAGTATGGATATGTGGCGAACAGTAATCAGCAGACTCTTCATTATAAATTTCATCATTGGCTTTTTCTTACTGGCATCCTGCGAGAAAGATCCTGCCAATCAGCCTGTTATAGAAAAACAAACAATCACTATTTTTTATACCAATGATGAACATGGGTGGATGGAGCCTTTTAATGACCTGGCCGGAGGGGCTTCCGGTATGTTGGGGTGTTGGAAAGCAAATGAAGGATATGATGATTCGGATGCATTTCTGGTACTTAGTGGCGGGGATATGTGGACAGGTCCTGCCTTGTCCACCTGGTTTGAAGGGGAGTCAATGGTAGAGGTCATGAATACCATGGGTTACGATGCTGCAGCCCTGGGGAATCATGAATTTGATTTTACCGTTAACGAGCTTTCTGAGAACGTGTCAAAAATGAATTTTCCGGTATTGTCGGCAAATATTGTTGAGAAGCGTAGTGGTAATATACCTTCTTTTGTGAAGCCTTACGAACTGATCAGTTCCGGTGAAATCGACATTGGAATTATTGGTTTATCTTCGCTAAGCACACCTTATTCCACTTTCCCGGATTACGTTGAACCCTATGAATTTATTCCGTATGAAGAAGCCATAAATACCCATGCGCCGATACTGCAGGATATGGGAGCGGAGATAATTATAATCATTGGACATATTTGCGAACAGGAAATGATAGACCTTATACCCGTGGCAAAAAAATATAATGTTTCGGTAATAGGTGGAGGACATTGTCATCAGATTGTTAGCCGTCAGATTGATGGGGTCGCTTTGATGCAGGCCGGGGCATATATGGCGGCCTACGCAAAAGTTGAGCTGGTTTATTTCCCGGAAACAAAAGTAGTTAACCTCATACAAAATGAGTTTATAATCAATGAAGATGGTTATTCTGATCAATCAGTGGAATCTGTCATTGAGGGCTGGCGATCAATGTCTGATTCTGAATTAACTATGAAAATCGGATATTGTGAAGAAACTATAGTTCAGGAATCTATCGAAATGGGAAATATGGTCGTAGATTCATGGTTTTATACATTTCCGGATGCGGATGTATCTATAACAAATGCAGGTGGTATCCGGCAGGATATTCAGCAGGGGGGCATTACCGTTGAGACAATTGTTGGCTTACTGCCTTTTGAAAATACCCTCTATGAATTAGACCTGACCGGTGCGGAGTTATTGGATTGTTCACGCAATTATTTGATAGGAGGCATGACGACCCTCAATGGTAACTCTTTGTCTGACGGAACACCCATACACAATGATAGTGTCTACCAGGTATTAACAACAGACTATTTATACTCCATTTCCTCGAACCGCATGAGTGAATATGATCCGGATCCTGATTATACTTCGGTACATTACAGACAACCCTTGATCGACTGGCTTAAATCCATTAATTCGAGTGCTGAGGATAAACTTGAAAATTACCTGGATTATGTGGCCAGGAAGTAGCTGTTTATTCACACCCGCTATTAATTAAAGCCCTGACTTTAAAATTGAATTTCTGCTAATCTTTATTATCCAAGACATCTGAAAATAATTTCATTAATTGTATATTGAATTTTATTGTCATTAAACAGGATTCAATAGTAAAAAGAAATGAACAAAACTGATGTATTGGAGTGCCGGGATAAAACTGAATCATACCTGTCTCAAAGTCTGCTTCCGTTCTGGCTTGAGAGAATGGAAGATCCGGTGTACGGAGGATTCATAACCCATTTTGATGAGTTTGGTGCAGATTCAGGAGAAGATAATAAATCACTTATTTCCCAGACGCGTTCCATATATACCCTGGCGTCTGCACATAGAGCAGGATATGGAGGTAGTAAATGTGCCGATATGGCCAAGTCAGGTATAGAATTTCTTATCGATAAAATGTGGGATAATGATTATGGGGGATTCTATTGGATGACGGACCGATCAGGAAAAGTAATTAAAAATGACAAGGTGCTATACGGACATAGTTTTGCAATATATTGCTTAAGCGAGTATACGATTATGTCAAATGATCCTATTGGCCTGGAGTATGCTGAAAAAACATTCAACCTGATACAAAACCATTGTTATGAACCACAATATGGAGGATATCTTGAGATGTTCGGAAGATCATGGGATCTTGCAGGTCCTGGTAGGGCAGGGGGAGACAGGAAGACCCTGGATGTGCATATGCATTTAATGGAGGCATTTACCTGCCTTTATGAGTGTAGTCAGAAAGATTACCATAAACGCAAACTGGTCGAGATAATCAAATTATTGATCGATAAAGTCCTGCATCCTGAATATGGAACGGGAATACCGCAATTCAGCTCGGACTGGAAACAGGTCCCTCAAATAAAATTTGACATTATTTGGGGCTGGGACAGATATAGGGATGGGGAACAAAAAGCAAATCCTTCAGACAACACATGTTATGGGCATAATGCTGAATTTGCCTGGCTGCTAATTCACGCCTTAAAAATATTGAAGTATGAAATTTCTGATTACCGCAATGTACTGATAAGGATTTTTGAACATACCGTTAATAATGGAATAGATTCAAAATATGGAGGTGTGTTTGTTGAAGGCCCGCATATGGGAGGGGTGTATGATACTGAAAAGGAATTCTGGCAGCAAGCAGAGGTATTGATAGGAATGCTTGATGCTTATATAATAACTGATGATCCTAAATACTGGCAGGCGTATAAAAACGTATTTGATTTTACCTTTGATAAAGTTATAAACCATAATGTAGGGGAATGGTGGCCTCTGCTGACCAGGGAGGGGGAGCCGATCTGGCGGCATATGGGTCATGCTTGGAAGACTAATTACCATACAGTTCGCTCTATGATTCAAAGCATTGAAAGATTAAACAGGATAATTGAAAAAATAAATTAGAGTCAATTATGGGACCGGAGCTTGTTAAAGACATACTATCTAAAATTGGAAATGCCAGAATTGCGGTTTACGGTGACTTTTGTGTGGATGCTTATTTAATTATGGATCCAAAGGGATCGGAGATTTCCGTAGAGACAGGAATTAAGGCTGAAGCTGTACAATGGCATTATTATTCCCCGGGAGGAGCTTCTAATATTGCTGCAAACCTGGCGGCACTTAAACCCGCTGAGATTTTTTCCATCGGTGTTCTCGGGAATGACATTTACGCGCGTGAATTAAAGCTTCAACTGGATGCTATGGGGATAATAGCCTCTCACTTGATTACCCAGGAAAAGGATTTTGATACCTATGTCTTTTTAAAGAGGATTTTTAATGATGAAGAAGGCCCCAGGATTGATTTTGGAACGAATAACAAAAGAAGTGCAGAAACGGATGTCCAATTACTTGATGCAATAGAATATGCACTTACCAATTATGATGTCCTTATTTTTAATCAACAGGTGCCAGGAAGCATTATCAATAACAGGTTTATTGATGAGGTTAATATGCTATTCGGAAAATATGATGACAAAACAGTACTGCTTGATTCCAGGCACTATAATGATCGATTTAAAAATGTTAGCAGAAAAATAAATGAGTCCGAACTGGCTTTGTTGTCCGGTAAGGAAAATGATCCCAATAATCCCCCTTCATTAAATGAAGTTACTGAAATGGCAGGCATTCTATATGAGGGTAAACCAATTTTTATAACGTGCGGCGAGAAAGGAATTGTCAGCATCGATTCAAAGGGAACATATCACACTCCGGGCATTCAATTATTGAACAAGCTCGATACAGTGGGCGCAGGGGATACTACTCTGAGTGCACTGGCTTGTTGTCTCTCCACTGGATTAAGTACAGAAGAGTCTGCATATTTCGCAAATCTTGCTGGGGCTGTAACGGTCCAGAAGCTGTTTACAACCGGAACAGCAAATGGAAGAGAAATTCTGGCGATCAGTAAAGATCCGGACTTTATCTTTTATCCTGATCTGGCGGCAGATCAATCTAAAGCGTTCTATTTGCCAGGTACAAATATCGAGATATGTAACCCGGATGTTGAGGGCAGGACAAAAGCGATTAAACATATTGTCTTTGACCATGACGGGACATTAAGCTTATTAAGGGAAGGTTGGGAAGTGAGTATGAAGAATTTAATGATCCGGGCCATAAGTGGTAACAGGGAATTAGATAAGAGATTATCAGAAAAGATACGGATACGGGTATCTGAATATATAGAATTATCCACGGGTATTCAGACCATTCAGCAAATGGAAAAGCTTGTTGAATTGGTTAAAGAGTTTAATCTTGTCCCAAAATCTGATATTAATGATAAATTCGGTTATAAATCATTATATCTTAAGGAATTAATGATATCTGTGAATGAGCGGTTAAAAGATATAGAAGATGGCAGGATCAATAAGCAAATTTATCACATAAAGGGTGCCGGGGATTTTCTCAGGGAATTAAAGCAATATGGCATTGAATTGTATCTTGCCAGTGGTACTGATGAAAAAAATGTGATCAATGAAGCCAGGATCCTGGGATATGCCGATCATTTTGAAGGTAAAATCTACGGCTCTGTGGACGATATTAAAAAATTTTCGAAGAGAATGGTTATAGAGTCAATCATAAAGGATAACAGCTTAAATAAATTTGAATTTGCAGTTATCGGGGATGGACCCGTTGAGATACGAGAAGGGAAGAAGAAATCAGGGATCTCCATTGGTGTTGCCTCCGATGAGAAAAGCGGATATGGATTAAACCTTAATAAGCGTACAAAACTTATTAAAGCCGGTGCAGATATCATCATTCCTGATTTTTCGGAATATCAGGCATTGCTGTCTTTTTTATTTCTACAATGATATTGAATGATTGATGAGAATTGATTTAACACTTTTAGATTGGATTGTTGTAGCCATTTTATTATTTGGAAGTCTATCCCTGGGATTATATATAGCATATCGGTCAAAAGCAGGACGAAACAGTACCAATTTTTTTCTCGGAGGTCGAAAGATCCCCTGGCCTGTAGTCGGGGCCTCATTATTTGCGACCAATATCGGAGCCGAACATCTGGTTGGATTATCCGGTGATGCTTACAGATACGGGTTAAGTGCCGGATCAGTAGAACTTACCACAGCGATCACACTGGGATTTGGGTGCGCTATTCTATTTCCTTACTATTTGAAAAATAAGATTTTTACTATCCCTGAATTTCTGGAATTAAGATATAACCGGCTGGCAAGATTATTCTTTTCCGGATTGATGCTTGTCATAAGCATAATGACCAAAATGGCCTTTACACTATATGCGGGAGCCCTGGTTCTGAACAGCATATTGGGATGGGAGGTGATGTCCACAGTAATATTGATAGGCAGTATTACTGCCGTATTCACCATTATCGGGGGGTTTACGGCAGTGGCCTATACAGACTCAATACAGGCATTTTTAATGATATTTGGTTGTACTATAATGTTGTACTTAGGCCTTGAAAAAGTGGGAGGTTGGCATGCCCTGGTTGAAAAAGTACCTGAGGCTATGCATATCGGAAAACCCTATGATGATCCGGTCTATCCTTTCTGGGGTATACTTGCCACAGCATTTTACGCAGGTGTGTTTTACTGGGGCATTGACCAGGTAAATGTTCAGAGAGTTTTAGCAGCACAGGATTTGAAGCATGCACGATGGGGGGCCATGTTTGCAACATTTCTAAAACTTCTGCCTATTTTCATATTTGCTGTACCAGGTTTGATCGCCCTGGCCTTATTCCCAGGTATGGATGATACACAAAGTAAGCAAACTTTTGTTCTTCTCCTTAATAATCTATTACCCTCCGGATTGAGAGGCGTGGTACTGGCTGCCTTGCTGGCTGCCTTGATCTCATCTATTATTGCCGTTATGAATTCGGTCTCTACGCTGACTGTACGTGATTTTATTTTAGAGTTTCGACCTGAAACTTCGGAACGATATCAGGTGCTGGCAGGCCGTGTTGTGATTATTATAGCTACAATATTAGGCCTCGCCGCTACATGGTTGATTTACCGGTCTGAAGAAGGATTATATAAGTACCTGCAAACCATTACAGCCTATCTTGTTTTTCCGGTATTTCCTGCTATAATTTTTGGTATCATAAGTAAGAAAGTCACCTTAAAAGGAGCTTATTTTTCAGTTTTGGCAGGGGTGATACTTGCTACAATCTTCATCATTGATCAATTAATAGGTCCGGAAACAGGGAGACAGATCTTTCCCTTTCTGCATTATAAATTAACCCTGAATTTTGGATACAGGGGATTATGGGGGACCTTGCTTTTAATCGCAGTTTTATTTGGTGTGTCTTATTTTACACCTAAAACAAATCCTGCAAAGCTTGAAACAACAACCGTCAACTGGAAAGATAGGATAAAGCCAATGAGAAAATTAAATGACTGGCGACTGATCTGGTTACTTTTAGCTATGGTGACTGTTTTGATTTATTTCTGGCTGTGGTGATCATTTATTGTAGTTTTGTGTTGATCAAATTGATCTGGGATGATTTTTACGTGTTTTTAATTTTTATATATACGGATTATGGAAGAAAAGAAACTCATTGGCGTAGATCTTGGTGGAACGAACGTCAGGGCTGCGCATATAAGTTCAGAGGGAATAGAAAAAATGAATATTGAGCCTGTGAAATCAAAGGGATCTGTACAGGAAGTGCTTGAACAGATCTATGGGTTAATTGACAAGTTGGGTCTGGAGGGAATTGAAGGTATAGGTTTGGGTGTCCCGGGCCCGGTTGATGAGGAGCAAGGAATAGTGTATGAATTGATAAATATACCTGCCTGGGAAAAGGTGGATGTTAAGAAAATATTTGAAGAAAGGTATGGGATCCCTGTTAAAGTACAGAATGATGCCAATTGCTTTGCTGTTGCTGAAAAATTTTATGGCAAAGGCCGTGGGTCCCGGTCATTTATTGGTTTGATCGTAGGAACAGGTATGGCGGGTGGAATTTTTATCAATGACCAGTTATACTCAGGACCTAATGGCATGGCTGGAGAATTTGGTATGATGAAATACCTTGATAATTTT
>JAHEGY010000140.1:0-3248 GCA_024644875.1 Cyclobacteriaceae bacterium | reverse complement strand
AATACTACAGTTGTGGACAGTTTTTTAGTAATGTCCATGGCATCTCAGGAAAGGAGGCTTATGATAGGGCTATTTCCGGAGACAAGCAGGCGATTGATATGTGGAAAGAATTTGGTGGTCACCTGGGTACAGCGATAGAGGCCATCCTTTATGCTTACGACCCGGAAAAAATTATACTTGGGGGTTCTGTGGGTCAATCCCTTTCACTATATGAAGACTATATATGGGCTGCTCTTGATAATTTTGCGTTTAAAAATTCACTAAAGAACTTAAAGATAGAAGCATCTGAACTGGATAACCCTGGTTTATTAGGTGCTGCAGCACTTCACCATTTATAAAAAAAAGAGAATGGAAGTCTGTCTGCTTTCTAGTCTGAAGGATGATCGTTTTCATTGGAACGACCAGCCATTTCAATTTTTTTAATATTCTAGAATTTAATCGGGTATCTGCGAACTGAAAACCTATAAGGTTTGTTTTTATAGTGGTATTATTATCAGGATTTTAAAATAAAGAGAATTATGAAGAAGATTGCAGTCGCACAAATGAATGAAACAGAAATATCAAATCACTTTGGCAGAAGTCCCTTTTTTGGGATATACACGATTTCTGATGGACAAGTATCAGAAGAAGAAATGAGGATGAACACATTTACCCACCACATGAAAAAGGAACAGGGAGAAGGTCATCAAAACAGAGGGCATAAGCCTGAAAACCAAAAGCATTCACATAATCACAGATCATTAGTTGACGGTCTGTCAGATTGCCAGGTAGTAATTTCAGGGGGGATGGGAAAGGGTGCAATCAATTCCTTATCATCTTCAGGTATGGAAATTATAATTACGGATGAAAAAGAATCGCGGGATGCAGTTTTAAAGTATGCCAATGGTGAACTCAGAAATCTGAATAAAGCGTGTGATGATTCACTAGAGTGAAATAGCTAGGACTTAATCTGACCGTTTGAGGGAATAATGGTCTATACCTGTATTATATAAGATAAAAATCAGAGTCCTGATCCCAATCTGCCTGCAACAGAAATGGAAGGGACTCTGATACATAATACAATTTTACTGATTGATCAACATTCAGATTTGGCTAATGTGATCTTTCATGTGAAATAATTGGTATACACAGCTGTGCACCTATCCGGATATCTCAATATCCTGTGCGATATTTTCGCTTTTCTCCACAGGAGAAAATATAATATCCTCGATCAACTCTTTTTCCTTTGAAATAGCCTTTCTCTTAATTATAGTATATTCCGGAACGTTGATCTCTGTAAACCACTCGCTCCAACGGTCCATAACCCGATCCCATTCCATATCCTTGTCACGCGGCGCAGCCTCTACTATCACCACGTGCAGATCTGGGAATTGAGTATTCACAGGCTGCAGTTTATTTGGATTATTGCCTACAATGGGATATCCATCAGTTAGAATAAACAGGTAATTATTCGTTAAAGTATCAGATACATAGTCATATCTGAGATCTTCATAGAAATATTTCCAGATGTCAGCACCATAATAATCTTCAGGATCAGCGCTGAACATGGCCATGTTATATAATGTGTCGAGATTAGCGAGATATTGTGTTCGTCTCTCATCTTCTTTAGATTTCCGGTAAACAAGTTTGATGTTATCCATATTGATATATAATCGATCCTCAAATATCTCCGCTGGTAGATTTGCGCCTTTTTGTGGAGCAATTACTACCTTGATCTCGTCTCTGGATTTTATATACAGGTTTCCTTTTACATTCTTTTCAAACATATCGTATATATGTTGAATAATCTCCTTATCTCGATTCAGCTGATCAGGTTGGACAATGAGTCTATCTGATAGATCCAGGAGAACAATGAAATTATTTTTTATACGCATTTGCCCTGATTCTTTCGGAGCAGGCGGTGTGCATCTAACTATGCTGAATAATATCATGCATATAGATAATATCAATATATAATCTCTTGTTTTCATAAGAATAATATTATTAAATGAGGTAACTAAGCTTTCTTGCTGATGACTGTTACAATACCAGGTCTTATGCCGTGCTTTTCCTCGAATTCTTTCTTTTCCTGGAGACAGAGATCCCTTACTACCTTCATGCTTGCAGGAGATAAATAGGATATCCAGCCAGTTGAGAACTGATCAATGTATTTCTGAAGATTCCCATACATGACTGTACTGATGTCTTCTCTCAGCTGATGAATCTTTTCGCTTATGTTTGCATTTGATGTCTTCTTCTCTTCCAGGCTGAGAACATCTTTTTTCAAATGTTTAATGATCTTTTTCATATTTCTAGGGATCTGTCCTTTATCCCACTCCCTTAATAGGGAATCAAGAAGGATACTCCAAATGATGTACACAAGAAAGCCAAGGAACAGTATAATATAAAATGTCGAGCTCATGCTCCAGCTTACAGTACTTAATCCCATCATTTCTTTTGCCGTCTCAGTATTATTATGAATGATCATGGCCAGAAGAAAATCAACGGTAAAAGTAACGCCTATCAGTAGTCCCATAAATATATATTTGACTTTATGGCTCATGTCGAGTATAACATGAAAGGCCCATCCAAATGCATAAAAAATAAAGGGAACCAGAAATAACAGGAAATTATATGAAATAGCTTCGTTCAATTCATATGGTCCGGGCATGATACTTCCGGTTCCTATACCTTGTGCTATCTTATCGGCAATCGCTTCGAAGTCCGTATAAAGTGCTTTATATGCTGCTGAAACATAGAAAAAAAACAGATATCCGGTAAGCATAACCAGGATGAACAGGTTGATGCCGAATTTGAAGGGGCTGAATGTTTGATTTTTCGCCAACTCAGGATCCTCATCGTTTTTTTCTTTAAGGTCGAGAAGTTTCTGGTTGTACTCCTCAATTTTCTTGTTCTTTTCCAGGATCTCCTTTTCAAATTTTTTGTTCGTTTTTTCAATATCCTTTTCCTGCTTCTCCAGTACAGTTATTTCACGCCTCTTTTCGATCTTTTCTTCCCCGGATAGACCATTGTAATCTTCTGTTACAAGATCTCCGTTCATTATCCTTTTCAGATACGAAAGGTATATTTTTGGATCACCCTTGGCGGTACCTGACTTTTCATATCCAAAATCAGACAGGTTAACTCTTTCTACCTGGTAAGTGATTTCCTGGTTTCGTTTTTGTTTAGTGAGTTCTTTTAGTTCTTCCATAATTCATAGGATTTGCCCCAAATGAAACACTATTTTATCAGGATATAAGGTGCTAAAT
>JAHEGY010000046.1 GCA_024644875.1 Cyclobacteriaceae bacterium | reverse complement strand
CCAGGCCCAGCTTAAATCCCTGGTATTGTTGAAGAATTCAGATAATATTCTTCCCTTAAAAATGGATACCAGGGTATATATCCCTGAAAGATACATCCCTGCTTCAAGAAATTTCTTCGGAAGAGAAACACCGGAACGCCATGAAGCACCCATCAACCCTGAACTGGCCTCAAAATATTTTGACATAACGGATAATCCTGGCAATGCAGATGTAGCCATCGTGGTGATTGTCAATCCTCAAAATGGCCGTACTGCAGGATATAATGCCGGGGATGTTGAAAAGGGAGGGAATGGATTTTTCCCTGTAAGCCTCCAGTATGGGAGCTATACTGCCACCGAAGCAAGGGAAACAAGCCTGGCCGGGGATCCCAGGGAACAGGATGTTTTAAACAGGACGTACAAGGATAAAACGGTAGAGGTCAGAAATTCATCTGATCTTGACCTGGTACTCGAAACAGTTAAAGCCATGAATGGCAAACCGGTGATCGTTATCCTTAAAATGTCCAATCCAACTGTGGTCAATGAATTTGAAAAATCAATCCAGGGATTGCTCATTAACTTCAATGTACAGGACCAGGCTGTGCTTGATGTAATCTCAGGCAAGGTAGAACCTTCGGGATTATTGCCTCTTCAGATGCCGGCCAATATGGCTACGGTAGAGAAACAGATGGAAGATGTTCCATTCGATATGGAAGTTCATGTGGACAGTGATGGAAATTCATATGATTTTGCATTCGGATTGAACTGGAGTGGAATTATCCGGGATGAAAGAAGCAGAAAATATAAAACTGAAAATTAATTGCGGGATTTAGGAATCTAATGTACAATTTCCTGTCATAGATCCTTGAGGGATTATGAAGGATCATTATTCTATTTCAGCCTCTATAACAAGGATCGAATATCCTGGAATGGATAATGTACGTTCTGTCAAGCTGATATTAGCCTCCTCAATCCTGATATTGGGTTCATCACCAGGCATGTTGTACGCTTCAGGATCACTGTTATGGATCAACCATTGTCTCCCATCAGGCCGGATTGAAGTAGTGCCGAAATCCAGGCTGATGGACTTATTATCCTGGGCAATATTAACTATGGAAACGGTGATCTTATTCATATTGGGATCAAGGGAGGCTACTATGTCAAGATCATCATATTCTTCATCGATGAAAACAGGGATTGTTCCGAAATGATTTCGATAAAGTTTTAATGGAAGACCTGTTGCAGCGAATCCTGATTTGGTATTCGTGGTTTTTATACATCCAATAACATTTACTGTTTGTGCATAGTTGGCCATGAAATAAATATCGCTGTTCCTGAAAAATTCATGTAATCCGATCGCCACTCCCAACGCATCTTTATGGTGATACCGCACTCCAAGTTCCCCGTATATATAGTCACCATACCAGTAATTCCATTCATCCAATGCAATTCGAATGTTCTTATCTGAAAGGCTTATGAGTTCTTTTCTGTATTTTCTATGTGCATCGGCAACCCTGCGGATACTTTCTTTCAGCTGAAGTGCATGTTTTTGCACATTATCCAGTTCCTGGACGTAAATATGCTCGCTCAACAGATCCATGTGTTCGGATGATTCGCCAAGCATGGTCTCACTCCATTCTCCGACAGCCCCTACCGCGATCAATTTTGCATCCGGATCCTTATCCCAGATAGCCTCTGCCATGGCATTATGTTTTTTAACGTATTCAGATAAAGGCATATGGCCTAACTGCCAATCGCCATACATCTCATTACCCACGGCCCACCATTTAACTTTATAAGGTTCTTCTCGTCCATTTTGAGCTCTGAGTTTACCCATAGATGTCTCAGGACCACCATTACAATATTCAATTTCTTCAGCCACCTCTTCCACAGTACCTAATCCTGTATTGACCGCTATAAATGGCTCAGTATCCAGAATTTCCATCAAGTCCATATACTCATGGATACCCACATCATTATGTTCCACTCCTTTCCAGGCCGGGTTCTTACGTGGAGGACGCCTGTCCCGATCGCCTATACCATCCTTCCAGTTATAACCGCTAACAAAATTACCGCCCGGCCATCGATAGACCGGGGCATTCAATTCCTGCATAAGATCCACTACATCCTTACGCCAGCCCTTGATATTGTCTGAAGGCATTAATGAAATTGTCCCAATGCGGAATTTTCCCTGACCCTCACTGAATATTTCAAGAACAGTGCTGTCACAATCAAATGTGGAATTGAAGGATATCGGGTAGCTTGTGTAGTCGCTGCTTATCTCATTTACAGTAATTTTAATCAATTCATTGGCTCTTGACAAGAGTTGAATATTAACCGGAAGGATCGATTCATCCCCGGCCAATATAATCCGGCCCTGATAAGATTTATCTTTTAAAAGACCAAGCCCTCCCTGTCTTATCCCAAATTTACCCGATCCATCTGAAGAAGATATAACTGGTGTGTGTACCCCGGTAAAGGGATTGATCGTGTCCATCGAAATAGTTTCTTCGGTTCCAATGACCTGCCAGGGAGAAGCTTTCAAATAAGGGTATGGGCCAGTATTCCAATGGGGATCATTATCACTGCCAAAAGGATCAAAGTCCCAGGTAACAGGATAATAAAATTTTCGGTCTTCAATCATTTCAGCCCAGATCCCACCATAAATGCATTTTCCAAGGTGTTCTATGAACTGCCCGTAAATATATTTTTCTATGGGTGCCCCTCTTTTTAGAATGTCAATATTTACCTTCAGTGCCGTCTCATCCTGAGGAGTTGTGCATGTTGATAATACTAAAAAGGAAATCAGGATGATTGTCAGGGATCTTATGAATGTAGATCTGGGAGTCATTGGTGTACTGTTTATTTGGATAAATGTCAGTGATCTTAAAATAAATGATCTTGGAATCATTTTGGTACTAGCTTCTTTAGTAATAAGATCTATTTCAAAATTGGATAATGTACGCCTGGATCTTTCATGTCCACCCAGGGCAATTCCTCCAGGGTTATTGCTGTCTCCGAGTTATATACATCATAAGCGGACCGGAATCCTGCACCAAACCCACCGGGATCACCCCATTGCATAAACCAGGCCCAACCGGGTTGTTCTTTGATTATGTCCGGTCCCGGAACCTGTCCAACCTCACCCAGGGCTATGGGTTTGCTTCCGGCAAGTTCGAGCATCTGTTCATAGTTTTCCATATTAAATCCTTCGGTGTACACATCGGTAGCTATAATATCCACTACATTATCACCCGGATAATACATGGCATGCGGATCAACACCATCCTTGAATTCATTGGTATTGTAAACCCAGATCAGGTTGTTCAATGCATGAAAGTTGACCAGACGGTCGTACATCATATGCCATAATTTTTTATAACCATTATCCCCATCTTTTTTTCCCCACCAGAACCAGCCGCCATTCATTTCATGGTATGGCCGCCAAAGTACCGCAACTTTGGCATACTGTAGTTGTTTGAGGAACCATGCAATAACATCGACCTGGGATTTCCATCTTTCGTTGACCAATGTACCCGGGGTAATCAGGTCTTGCCATTCTTCATCACTCAGATCTCCCTGTATGGATTCCCGGAAAGTAACCGGCTCATCCTGGGTAGGCGGTACAGCATGCCACATCAGGGATATAATGAAGCCTTCATTATGCCTTCTTATCGCTTCGTCCACGATTTGTTGCCTGAAATTAATCCCATCCCAGTATCCCGGATAACTGAATCCAAAATCCTGTCCGAATAAAGCAGGATATTTCCCGAATCTGCGATGTGCTACGGGTAACCTGGTGGAGCCAATCAATGGGGCACAATGTTGTCCTGTAATAATCTGCTTGCCTGAAATATCATAAATGTATTCAAGAAGTTTAATGGCTTCATCCGAGGCTTCAGGATTAACCGGTTTTTGGGCCAGAATAATGGAAGTGGAAAATAAAAAAATAAATGCAGTGTAAGCGATGCATGTAGTATGGTATCTCTTCATTTTTTTTTGTTTTTTAACCGTATAAAAGATCTTTATGGTACATCCATTCTAGTAAGAATATTTTTATTTCTTTTGGAACACTTTGTGGATATTCTGGTAATCAAGGTAATATAAAAACTTCAATGAAAATGAGTTGACCTGATTATTACTGAACATATAGTCTATGTTCCTGAAATAATTGTTTACAAGATCACCTTCAGCATCAACAATGTTTTTCCAGACTGCCACCATCCATGAACCAGGTGCAAAGTTCCATCTAAATACCATGTCAATAGTAAATGCATTATAACTTAGATCTGCTTCACCAAGGTCATTCTCCAATAAAGACAGTGTTCCGTCTTCATTTAGAAAATAATATGATCCATCATAATCTACCCTGGACCAATAATGTCTCAGGTCAAATCCAAGTGAAATTGTATTTGTAAAAATGTAGCTGGCATTTATGGTCCCAATCCAGGTAGGAGAGTTCCTTTTCCCAAAATAAATCGAGTCAGGTCCATTATCTGTGATATATCCTATATCATTGATCCTTTGTTGATGTTCAACACCCAAAGAGTAGGTAAATTTATCATTGACCCTGAACCGAGGGATAGCCTCAATACTATAGGTCTTTTGATCGTACGGTGAAAATATTTTCTGATATCTGAATCCCCCCCTGAGTGCAATCATCTTTCTGCTATCGGTTGAGAATCTTGAAAACATTTCAAAAGCCCTGTCGATGGAGAAATACCTTCCTTCAACCCTGGGCTCATAATAATCTTTCATTCCCATTGGAGTATATTCTCCTTTTATGAAGATATCGAATCGATTTACAAATTCTGCCCTTGCATCCAGGCCAATATTTAAGCCCGTAAATTTCCTGGGATTATACAGTTGGTTGTAATCAACATTCAATCCTGTTCCATAAGATAACAAAATGCCAGTCGGTTTTATATTTACATAATCAAAAGTAACCTGGTTTTCGATCTCATTATTTCGTCTCAGGTAGCCAAGATCATTCTGATCATATTTGTCACTAACCACTTCCCGGCTTAAGCGATATCGGATCTCACCGCCGAATTTTCCGGCACTAATCTCATATTTATGGCCAAAATTATCGTCAAGATCTCTTATGTATTGTTGACTCACAGCTATTTCCCCCCTTACCCCATAAAGGTTACTTTTATCATTGATATTGAACTCAGAACCAGTAACGTTAGCAATATATCCTGCATCTTTCATATAGGTATTGGTATTGATCAGACTAACGTATGAATTGTTGGGGAGGCTCTGATCAAATACCAGTATATTATAATTCGTAAAGGGTTGGGTCATTATACTGTGTTCTTCTCCCGTTTCAGCATTTTGAACAATGGCTTCACTTTTCAAGGTCATGGCATTCAGGAATCCAATTCCAAGGCCTTTATTTGTTCTGCCTGAGATCTTAGTAGCATTGATCATTTTTGTTTTTGTGGGATTTTCGGTAATTACTTCCCCTTCTTCAAGTAGATCCTCCACATCTTCATATCCCACCGGTTCTGATCCGATTCTTCTGGAGTAAAATAAATTGGCCCGCTGGAATAGCTCTGTTCCCTCGGTGAAAAACTGCCTTCTTTCTTCATATCGTACTTCAAAGGGTGTAAGGTTTAAGATTTTCTCATCCGATCTTACCTGACCGAAATCGGGTATTAATGTAACATCCATAGTAAAACTTTCCGTAATTCCCCATTTTAGATCCATTCCCCCGCGTAGGGTCTTTCCCCAGGAATCCTGTGAAGAACTTTTCTCAATATAGCCGGAGATATACGGATAAAGGGCTAACCGAAGCGGAGGTTTAACACCTTCAATTCCTTTAATTATGCCCAGATAATTCATCTGATTTCTTACTTGCCTGTCAGCAAAATTCCAGCTTGAGGTCTCCGTATACCTTCTTAAATCTCGCCAATAGTTTATCCCCCATGTCTGAACCTCTTTATCCGGGAATCGAAGCGCTGAATAGGGGATCTCCATTTCAACAATCCATCCATCCTCTACAATTTGAACATCGCTGTCCCATACCGCATCCCAATTAATATCCCCCCTGGTACTTGATCCGGGTGATCTTCTTCCCGTGCCGGACCGGTTAACATCAGTTTGTACACCGGAGGCTGAAACCTTGAACGTAAAACCATTGACGCCATCATTATAGGGATTGATATCTATGCTAAAGTTGTCAGCATTTATACGCGAATCAGAGTCTCTAATGCCCAATTCCGTTAATATACTGTCCGGATTAGGATCATACATATAAGCACCTATATAGATCGCATTATCATCATAAGTAAATTTAACTATGGTAGGAAAGGTTGCCGGCCTGTCATTAAAGGGTTCGTATTGAAGAAAATCTGTTGCTTCCGGTACATTCTCCCAGGCGGTCTCATCCAGTAAACCATCAATCTTAGGAGGTTCTGAAATCCTTATAGCATTAATTTCTTTTTTAACTATCTGGCTTAATGTGCTCTGAACAGTTATGACCGACAATAAAACAATTAATGCAAGAAGAATTCTGTTGTATTTCGCCTTCTTGAACATCATTTAATATTAAAAAGTATAAATAACGGCTGCTCAAAATAAATGTAGCACTTAACTTTGAAGGAAAGTTGAAGTTTGGAAGGATATATTACTTTTTTTATAAATCCGAAGCCGTAATCTGTCTCTTTTCTAAAAAACGCCCCTGAATCCAAAGACGAATCCTGATTCACTCTGTTTATTGAATGTATATTCGAATCGGAGAACTAAATCATATATCGTTACCAGGTCCACTCCAAACCCACCGGAATATAACAACTGGTTCGTCAATCTCCTGTTCAGCTCATTGTTGGGATATCCTTCTATGTAACCGAGATCGAAATAGGTTTTAGCATAAAGAGCAAGATAAAACCGGCTTAACGAACGAATTGGGATAGCTGAACTAAGGTTCTTATCTATTTTAAAGAGAAGCTTTCTGAATGTCCATTGGTTTTGAATAAAAAAAGGCCCTTCAATGACATACAATTCATAGCCCCGTAATGTAAACCGGCCAATACCCATACGGTTATACACATTATAGGGTTGATCTGTAGGCGTTAAATATTGCCCGCCTATATTACCCGTAAGATAGAACTGTTTTCCAATGTCAATGTATTTATAATATAAAGCGCTTAACTGTATGTTGTTAATATCATCCCATACGCCCAAGCCGTTCTTACTTATCGATCCTACGAAATATGATCCGTGGAGGGGATAGGCTGCTATATCCCGTTTATCGTTGGCAAAGGAATAATAAAGGCTGAGAAAACGCTGCTGGGTTTTGCCTTCTTGCCCCAGGTAGTTTGGATTTAACTCTGCAATGGTGTCATTGACTTCAGTATTGTAAAAACTTCCCCCGAATTTATGCACTGAATAGAATCCTTTACGGTACGTGGTAGAAACATCGCCAATATATTGCTCCCTGAGCCAGTGATCACTATCTAAAAATACCAGAATGTTATCTTCCGTCCGGTAGTATGTGTTTTTGTTTTGTTTATAATCGAACAAGAACCCAAGGCCAAACCGTTGCTTTTTATCAATATAAGGGAATTCATAACTGATTTTAAACCGTTTAGTGAATCCAAATTGACCCTGGAGCCTGAGTGTCTCATTTCTTCCCCTCATATTGTATAGGTATAACTTTAATCCCCATTCAATCCTTGAGAAGTCAGCATTCTGGTTCTTCCACCAGTCATTAAAGTTCCTGTCCGCCAGTTCCAGCACCGGTATTGGAAAAATATACCATCTTTCCACCAACCTGACGATCACATCTACACGGTCATTGTTTATCTCTACCAGAGAGATTTTAACAACCTGGAATAGCGAGGTATTGGTCAGTTTCTCTTCGTTTTTTTTGATCCTTTCCTTAAGACCTCCAGTTGAGACCCTGTCGCCGTCTGTAAAATCAAGTTCTCTTCTGATTATGCGTTCTTTTGTCCTTTTATTGCCAATAATGAATATTCGATCAATGCTTAAAGAGTCAAAAGGTATGTCTTCCAGGTTTGTATAGTATTTGGCTGGCATCTGGGCATTGGCAGAATTTTGGAAGATTAAATTTCCGGATAGAGTTAGTAAAACTATAGCAATACAAGGGCCTAGAATATTAACCCATACTATCTTCCCGATATCAGATGTTTTTGAAATTTTTGCCACTTTTTCTACCACGATATGACTCAGATTACATCAAAGATGCATCGAATTGCACGAATTTACATAGTTTTGGTTTTTTATTCTAGTTACCTTCCTCTGGTGACCCCTTTTGTAATGCCCGCAGGAACACATAAATTCCGATCAATACGAGGGGGATACTTAACCACTGCCCCATATTCATCGGAATTGTATTTTCGAAATCTACCTGATTTTCTTTAAACAACTCATGAAAAAACCTCAATCCGAATAATATAATCAGGAATAATCCAAAGAGCAGGCCATGAGGGGTCTGGCTCTTTCTCAGAGACCACAACCAGAATAATAAAAATGCAAGTAAAAGGCTTGTCAGGGCTTCGTATACCTGAGTGGCATGGCGCGGGATTGCATAGGTAGAGATCACAGCCAGATAAGAACCATCATCACTTTTTGTAAGTGTATAGTTCAGGGGTTGATCTGCAGGTTCATTAATATGCAAACTGATATGTTCATAATTTGTCAGGATTCTTTTTACATTCCGGTCAAGGTAAGTTTTGATCTGGTTTTCCTGGTAATCATTGTTTTTGAACTTCAGGGAAATTTCTATTGGATTTGCGCCGGAAGCGCCTGACTGGCTTTTCTTAATATCCACCTCTTCGATATTCTGATCGAGCTCAAATTGATCAATAACATCCCTTGCGAAGAAAACCGCCATATTGTGATCCCAGGGTTTACCAATTATTTCACTGTTTAGAAAATTACCCATTCTTATAAAGCACCCCCCAACTGCCACGACAATTACGATCCTGTCGATGACCCAAAGAAAACTTTGACCGGCTCGTTTTTTTCTTTTAACAATAAAGAAAGGCTTGGAGAAACCAATTTTAATAAAATAATTTGAGTAAACATATATGGAGGTAATGATACCAATTGCAGCCCCGTGACTGGCTAAGCCACCTTTCTGGATCATGAATATCTCAATGGGATCAGCCAGGAATCTCATGGGTTCATAGAAAAGCACATGACCCAGCCTGGCCCCGATAATGGTTCCCACGACTATGTATATGGTAAGTGTTTCTATATCCCGGTCAGGTCTTTTCTCTACCCTGAATATGTAGGACATGATCTGCTGACCGACTATAAAGGCCATTGCAAATAATAATCCATACCATCGTATGTTGCCTACTATTCCCCAATCCAGATTCGGAAAGATCTCCGGTACCGGCGACCACAAAATATACCCTAGTATTTCCATGAAATAAATATTTAATCCACTATCTTATTTAACTCCTCAAGCTCTTTGGCGTAGCTTCCCGACAGGATCGGGAACCTGCACCAGGTTCTTGGATCAACATTGAAATCATCAAGATGAAAAGCGGGTGCTATCCGTTCACGTTTCCACTGATTTCTGGCCCAAAGTTGGTAAAATTTTATGATATAATGCTTTAAACTCCGATTATCTGTTAAGTTTTTGCTCTTTAACTGATAATACACCGCATCCGGCGAAAGGTGTCTGTATACGGCCAGTTTTTCAATTTCCACCATGATCTTATAAGGCATCAAGTCACGTTCATCAGATTGATCCTGCTCCTTGGGTCTTAGTTCTGCTGTAGGCTCCAGCTCATTAACATAGCTTAATGCTGAATATCCCAAATGTTTTTCAGCCCATTTCATCCATTTTAAAATGAAATACTTATCTATTCCCGCAATAGGGGCAAGGCTGCCGCTGGTATCTCCATCCATGGTAGCATATCCCACATCTCCTTCGCTTCGGTTTGAGGTAGTGATCAGGATGAAATGTAGATGATTGGCCAGCATCCAGATTATGGGAGATCTTGTTCTTGCCTGAATATTCTGAAGGGTGATGTCGTCTAAGTCCCAGGTCAGTTTACGGCCGATTATTTTTTCGATTTTCTGAGTATAGGAATTTACTTCTTCATCGATATTCCATCGAAAGAAAGTGCTTCCTATAAATTCTGAAAGGTTCCTGGCGGCGGCCTCCGTTTCTTTTGATGAGTTTTTTGTGGCCTGATATACACAGGTAAGTATGCTGCCATTAATAATCCGCCAGACCTCTTTTTCATCCTTATCTTCAATATCATTGATCAGATCAATGCGTCCTAATTTCTCCAGAAATTGTTTTACCCCAAGTTCATTCAATCCCCTTCTGGTCATTTCAGCGACCAACACCGCATTGGAAGAAGAATCAGCACCTCCACTCAAACTCAAAACAAAGCCCTTGTTTTTACTTTTCCTCATGTAGTCAAATAGTCCGAGGGCTACAGCTTTCACAAATTCCTCATTTCGATCGAGATTTTCATAATTGAATTCCGCATGTGATTTTTTTGGATCTCTAAAATTAATATCTGCGGTGATGATATTTACGTCATTAAAGGACAATCTTTTATTCTGTTGAATTAATCGTCCTTCCTGGGCAATTAAACACTCCCCATCATAAATCATGCGGCCTGCTTCATTGCCCAGTAAATTGGAATATACATAGGTACAATGAAAGGTTCTGGAACTGTCTTCAACCAGCTTCTTTCTACGGATAGATTTACCTATTGCAAAATGGCTTGCACTTGGATTAAGGATTAGTTGAATGCCTTTATCCATTAATCTACAAGCCGGCCGGTTAGGCCGCCATGCATCCTCACATATCTCAATACCACAGTAAATATCCTTAACATGAAACTGAAAATCACCAAAAGGCACGAATTGACCATCGATATTCAATGTATCTTGCTTCCCGTAAGGCCACGGGCTGAACCATCTTGGCTCATAATGAACCCCATCATTTGCCATAAATTGTTTTGCATTTATACCTATTACTTTACTATCCTGTATAACACAAACGCAATTATAATTTTGATTATTCAACCAAATGGGAAGTCCTGCCAGAACTGTTATATTGCTACAATACCTCGAAATGTCAGGTATCAGTGAAATAGCTCTTTCCGAAACCCAGTTGCTGAGAAAAAGATCTTCACATCCGTATCCGGTTATACATAATTCCGGCAGGCAAAGGATATCAGCATTAAGTTTTCTTGCTTCGGCAATGGCAGATTTTATATGATCCAGATTGGTATCCCAATCCAATGGCATTTGATTAACGGTGGCACTTGCTATTTTTAAAATATGATCCAAAAAACTCCTATTAGTTAATTTTTAACATCTTACATGTTTTTTCGGCCGCTTCCTGCTCGGCCCTTTTTTTATTGAACGCAGTACCTTTCCCATAAGGTTTATCATCAATAATTACCTGAGCTATAAATTCTTTATAATGTTTGCTTTCAATTACTTTCAGTATGTCAAACCGGATTATTTTAGCATTTCTATGCGCCCATTCTATGACCTTACTTTTAAAGTTAGGATTTATGGAAATAATTTTATCTATATCCAGATGTGGAAATAGTAAAGAATTCATGACAAAATATCTGCATTTCTTATATCCTTTGTCGAGATAAACAGCACCAATGAAAGCTTCCAAGGTATCTCCAAGTATAGATTTATAGGCCTGAGCATGACGTCTTGTATCATTATAGGCTACGATTTCATCTAATCCAAGTTTCTTGCCCAAATGGTTCAGAGATTCACGATTTACGATTCTGGAACGTATCTCAGTCAGAAATCCTTCATCTTTATATGGATATTTCTTGAAAAGATAATCAGCCACGATGGCACTTAATATGGCATCTCCCAGATATTCAAGTCTTTCATTGGAATCCTTTGATCCACCAATATTCTCTTTTGCCACAGAGCTATGTTGGGTTGCCAGACGATAGAGTGAAATATTTACGGGTTTTATACCAAGGGTGTGATGAATTGATTTAGCTAGTTCTTTGTCGTCCCTGGATACTCGTTTAAAAAACTGAAAGAATCTTGCCCACAAAAAGTGCACATTTATACTATTTTCCTAAAAATAACAGAGGTATTATGACCTCCAAACCCAAATGTATTACTTAAGGCTACGTTTATCTCTCTGGATTGTGCCTTGTTAAATGTAAAATTAAGGTTATTATCTAAATTATCGTCGTCGGTGAAGTGATTTATTGTTGGAGGGATAATATTATTCTGCATGGCAAGTATACAGGCAATTGCTTCCACTCCACCAGCAGCCCCCAGAAGGTGGCCAGTCATGGATTTTGTTGCACCAATATTTAAATTATAGGCGTGCTTTCCAAAAACTTCCTTTATAGCCAGCACTTCACTGATATCTCCCAAAGGTGTGGATGTTCCATGAACATTTACATAATCCATTTCCTCCGGGGAGATTTCTGCATCCTCAAGGGCATTCTTCATAACCAGTTTTGCACCCAGTCCATCAGGGTGAGGGGCAGTGATATGATGTGCATCAGCAGATAATCCAGCTCCGATCAATTCGCAATAGATCTTTGCACCCCTTGCTTTGGCATGTTCATATTCCTCCAGTATTAGAGCACCAGCCCCTTCTCCCATTACAAATCCATCCCGATCTTTATCAAAAGGTCTGGATGCTGTTTCAGGAGAATCGTTCCTTTCAGATAATGCTTTCATTGAGCTGAAACCGCCAACACCAACTTCAGTAATAGCAGCTTCTGATCCACCGGAGATTATCACATCTGCTTTTCCTAATTTGATCAGGTGAAAAGCGTCAATCAAAGCATTTGTTGCAGAAGCACATGCAGAAACGGTTGCATAATTTGGTCCACGGAATCCATGAATTATGGATAAATGGCCAGCGCTGATATCAGGTATTAATTTTGGAATGAGAAAGGGGCTGAACCGCGGAATCCTGTCGTTATCAGCATAACTAATTATTTCGTCGCTGATGGTTTTCAGTCCCCCGATTCCTGCTGCCCAGACTATTCCTGCACGATCAAGATTGATCGAATCTGTTTCCAGTCCACTGTTTTCAACAGCTTCACCGGCAGCAATCAATGCAAATTGAGTAAAATAATCCATCTTCCGGGCCTCTTTCCTGTCGAAGTGATCAAAAGGATCATAATCCTTAACCTCACAGGCAAATTTTGTCCGGAAGTGGGTTGTATCGAATCTTGTTATATCAGCAGCACCGCTAACGCCATTAGATAGCCCATGCCAGAATTCACTGACGTTTTTACCTATAGGAGTTAGCGCACCGATTCCGGTTACTACTACTTTTTTAAGATCCATGAAATAAAGTTAGAATTAAACTAAAATTAGCTCTTGACGTTTTCTTCCAGGTATGAAATGGCCTGACCTACAGTAGAGATATTTTCTGCCTGGTCATCAGGGATCGATATTCCAAATTCTTTTTCAAACTCCATGATCAACTCAACGGTATCCAAAGAGTCGGCTCCAAGATCGTTAGTGAAACTTGCTTCAGGAGTTACCTCAGATTCTTCAACCCCTAATTTATCAACAATAATACTTTTTACTTTTTGTGAAATTTCAGACATTTTAGATGCTTTTTAATTTTGACTTTGCAAAGAAAGATATTTATTGATATAATGTCAAACAATTTTTTTTAATCTTATCATTTTCTCAAATTTGTAGGATTCGGCTTACATTTGAAATAAATTCAATTTTAGTAATGAAAATGTATTTCTATGGCTAAAAACAAGCTGATAATAGATTATGATTATGATTTTAGTCTGTTTGGAATTATTTCATTGTCAAAAGATTATCACCTGGCTTGGTTGATAAATAACAAATTGGGGATGCATCTAAAAAAGGAAGAAGATATTGTGATTTCTTTCTTAAACAATGAAAACCTTGTTATCTCAAACTATATTTATGAAACCGAGCATGCCCAGCTTAGAATGCTGAAAAATAAATCGGAAGACAGGAAATCAGATAAAATGTCTTATTTAATCCCTGAGCTCAATAAATTTGATTATCTGATCATGAAGAATGGGACAATAGGCGACATGAATGATCAGGAATTTCTCAGGGATTTTCAGAAAATCAAAGAAGTGCAATATATAGTATCTCTCGAAATAGATAAGTTGAAATCCAAGGAAAATTTGATTTTCTGAAGCTAATGAAGAATGTATCGGTCAGGATAAGAAAAAACCCTGAGATGTATTTATTGAGGAAATAACATTATTATATTCACAGGTAATTGCAAGGATCATGAGCTGTTGGTATAATGTTCCTGCAATTAACCAAAGTTAATACCCAAAGAATGAAAAAATCTTTTAACAGAACCAAAATAGTAGCTACCCTAGGTCCAGCCAGTAATACCAAGTCAAAGATACATTCACTTGTTAATGCCGGAGTCAATGTATTCAGGTTGAATTTTTCACATGGTTCTCAGGAGGAAAGCCTCATGAGGATGAATATTATTCGGACTATTAACCAGGAATTACACAGTCCGGTTGCAATCCTCGCAGATCTTCAGGGACCAAAAATAAGGATAGGAGCAATTAAAAATGGATCAGTACAACTGAAAGTCGGACAGAAAATTACAATTACAACCAAAAACATACTTGGAACACAGGAAATTATTTCAACCACCTATCAGGCCTTGTCCAGAGACGTAAATAAAGGGGATGTCATTTTAATTGATGACGGGAATATCGGGATCCGGGTTATTGGAAAGTCAAAAAAGGAAATCTATGGACAGGTTCTGTATGGTGGAATTCTGAAATCAAAAAAGGGCATTAACCTTCCAAACACGAATGTATCCCTCCCTTCCTTGACCGAGAAGGATAGAAGCGATCTTGAATTCTGCCTGGAACACGATGTTGACTGGATTGCACTCTCTTTTGTCAGGAAAGCAGTTGACATCCTCGAACTGAGGAATATCATTGAAGAAAGTGGCAGGTCGGCAAGGATTGTTGCTAAAATCGAAAAACCTGAAGCAGTGGATAATATCGATGAAATTATTAATGCATCCGATGCTTTAATGGTAGCTCGTGGTGACCTTGGCGTGGAGATCCCGATGGAACGGGTTCCTGTTATCCAGAAAACACTAGTAAGGAAATGTAATGAAGCTGGCAAACCTGTGATTGTGGCTACACAGATGCTGGAAAGCATGGCCTTTAACCCGAGGCCTACACGTGCGGAATCAAGTGATGTTGCCAATGCTATTATGGACGGCGCTGATGCAGTAATGTTAAGCGTGGAGACTGCAGCAGGGGAATATCCATCTCTTGCGGTGAGAAGCATGTCCAGGATCATTGAATCAGTTGAAAAAGGAGTCGATTTTATTTTCAATCAAAATTATGAAGGGGATAAATTCTCTGAGGGATTCTTATTTGACAGGGTATTGGCTTCTGCCTGTAAACTGGCTAATGAAACAAGTGCCAAAGTAATTACAGGAATAACGGGATCTGGTTATACTGCCTTTAATATAGCACGTCAGAGACCTAGTGCCCAGATTTATATATTTACCGGGAATGAAAAGCTCTTGACTCAGCTGGCGCTTGTCTGGGGCGTTAAAGTTATTTATTATGAGAAGTTCGAATCCACCGATGATGCCGTAAATGATATACAAAGTATCCTTGTAGATCGGAAGGTATTGAAACAGGGTGACATATATGTAACTACCAGTACCATTCCGGTAATTAGCAGAACACGGAATAATTCTGTTAGAATTAACGTGGTATAGATCATCAATTAATCTATGCTGCATATTATAAAAAAATCCTGTAGTACAATTCGGAATAAATATTAATTGTCATTCATGAAAGTTCCTGGAATGATCGCAGGAATGGAAAAACCTATAGATCACCTGGTTGTACGAAAATGATCTCCTCCTTATCAACGAATACCGCGCCGGCAGGGAGGCCTTTTGATTTTCGCACAAATTTTCTAGGTGTAAAAATTACCGGGCAAGTATTGGTGTTCTTATTGGAAGAATAAAATGCGGCCAGTTGAGCCGCCACTTGAATGACCGGTCGGGGAAAATTCTTTCCGGACTGATATTTTATCAGGACATGAGATCCTTTTACATCTTTGGCATGAAGCCATAGATCCTCTTTATATCCATAATCAAAGGTGAGTTCATCGTTGTTCCTGGCATTTCTTCCCACCAGAATCTGAAAATCCATATATTCATAAACCTTGAACATCGGTTTTTGGGACTCAGCTTCGTTTTTTTTCTTACTCAAACCATTCTTCGATGCAAACATCTTTAATTGTTTCAAATCATTGTGGTTTCCTATTATCTCTATAAATTCATTCAATTGCTGAACCTGACTTATCCTTGCCTGGATATTTTTTTCAAGTGTCTGAATTTCGATTTTCTGGTTTTTTGCTTTTCTGTAATAATTCTCAGCATTTTTCTGTGGGCTCAAATTGGCTTTCAGCTTAATGCGTACATTCTCATTATGGTAGAAATCAAATAACTCAACGTTGGCGGTGCCCGGCTGTATGGCATGAAGATTTGCCATTATTATATCTCCAAACTGTTTATAATTTCCGGCGGTCTTCAAATTTTGAAGTTTTTCTCTTGAATTAACGATATAGTTTTTTGACTTTTTTAACTGTTTTCTGAGCGTCCTGATCAATGTGTCTTTCTCTTTGTTCAGCCAGTATAATTTATGATATTCGAGATAGAAATAGTTAAGCGCTTCCACAGGATGAGTAAAATGCCTTGCCTCCCTGTCCCCCGGTATAAGGCTGAATTTTACCGTGTCCTTCACAGGATAAATATAATAAACTGGATTATTCAGCAAGACAAGGGTATCATTAACCATATCCTTTTTGATCTTCAGGTTCTTTGAATCGGTAAAGCCTTTCGATTCCAAATATGTAAGTATGTTCTTATCAAATGATGGGATCATCTCTCTGAGCTTATCCAAAGAAAAGCTACTATGGTCTTCATGTGATCTTATTGTGCGGTCCAATGTTTCTGGATTGATCTTATTTTCATCTCCGGAATCATGCTTGAATACATTAATACATCGATCTTCTTGATATAAAAGAGCATTTGAATTATTTCCAAATAGTTTAAAGAGTAAATTGATCTCATGGTCGAGTATAATAGAAAAAGCTCTTTCGTGCGCATAAGTTTGAATCCCAGTTACTTCTTTGCCTATAATTTCCGGAAATATATCAATGCTGTTCTTGCGTGCCCTCCTGAATTCATCCGGGAAACTCAGGCAGGAAAATTGATTTTTAAGATCTGCTTTTATCCAGAATTCTGCGGGTCCCTTTACAAAAGCAAGAATCAATTCATCTTTATTTTGTGAGAAACATGCAGCAGATGATAATCCACTTAATCGTTCTTCGAGGGATTCAGCAAGTTTTCTTAAGAAAAAGTAATTGTTATGCACGGTTATGCCTTCAATTTTAATCCGTCGTATGCAAGTTGCACATTGCCCGGCAATATTTCGGATACTTCTTTATGAAGTCCCATGTTATGGCTTATATGCGTGAGATAAGCTTGAGCAGGATTTACTTTCCGAATCTGTTCCAATGCCTCCTCAAGGGTAAAATGAGAGGGGTGAGGTACTTTTTGAAGTGCATTTAAAACAAGGAATTTTGAACCACGGACCTTCTCAAGTTCTTTATCACTGATATAATTTGCGTCAGTGATATAGGTGAAATCTCCTATTTTAAAACCATAAACCAATAATTTATCATGCAGTACCTCTATTGGTGTAATTTCAAGATCTTTGAGATAAAAGGATTCTCCATCGATTTCATTAATAAATACTTTTGGCCCTCCACCATATCCGTTGGGTTCAAATACATATTCAAATTCCTTCTCTAATTGTTCTCTTGTGGTATGATTTGCATAAACCGGGATAGCTTTTCTTAACAGAAAGTTATAACTTCTGATGTCGTCCATTCCTGCAACATGATCTTTATGATGGTGGGTGAACAACACAGCATCCAGTTCTTTAATATTTTCCCTTAACATTTGTTGCCGGAAGTCCGGCCCGGTATCAATAACAATGCTCAATCCATTGGCAAGAATATGAACAGAACTGCGAAGCCGCTTATCTTCAGGATCCGGGGATGCACATACCTGGCAATTACATCCAATGACCGGAACCCCCTGGGAAGTGCCTGTGCCTAAGAATGTTATGATCAAGATAATTCGGTTATTTGACTTAGATCAAGAAATAGTTTCTTGTTTTTCGGACTTAATTTATCCGGATCCACCTCTATTTCTTTCAGCATTTCAATCAGACTGTTGATCTTTCCTTCAAGAGAATAATATTTATTGATAATGGCTAATTTCTGACTTTTCAGGACACAGTATCCCGATTTGAAGTGTCCGCGTTCATACCGCAGATTATATTCTGTTTCAGAATACAGGTCTTCAATTTTATTCAGAAAGTGTTTGGTATAATTAAAATTCGCCATTAATCTGCAGTAAGCTCTTTCACAAGTGTTACCAATTGGTCAAAATTGAGAGGTTTCTGCAAAAACTCATTGATCCCAATCTCCTGATACTCCTCCAGGCTAAGGTTCCTCGCATTTCCAGTTATTGCAATTATTGGTATTTTGGATTTAACTTCATCATCAAGACTTCTGATCTTTTCGGTACATTCAATGCCATCCATGACTGGCATATTGATATCCATCAGAATTATGTCAAAAGGTTCAGCTTCAAGCGCGTCTAATACCTGTTGGCCATTTTTTACAGATGATATCTCATAGTTTTGAATTGAGAGTATTTTCTTGGTCAGATTCTGGATCACGGAACTGTCTTCAGCAATTAATACCTTTTTAGGGGCGCTCATCTTTAGATGTTTTTAATATTTGGTTAAACTTATTTTTAAACTCTTCGAATGTTAAGTTAAGCAATTTTAGATCTTCTTCAAGGGTTTTATAGTTTTCATTTTTTATATTTTTTTCTATCATTTCAGCCTGCTTGGATAATTTCTCAACTCCAAGTGTACCCGCATTACCCTTTAATGTGTGAAGATGTTTTCTTATTTCTTCATAATCATCTTTTTTCGCGGCTTTTATGCTTGAATTGATCTGCTCTGTAGTTTCTTCGAGAAAATCATTGAACACCTGATGTACCATTTCCTCTCCACCAAGGTCTATTAGCTGATTCACTGTGTCCATATTGAGGATCTCTCCATATTCCGGATCTTCACTTCCTTCTCCATTGAATATCTGTTCATCCAAGACCCATTGTCTTACCTTATTCAGCAAATCGTTGGCACGTATTGGTTTGGCAACGTAATCATCGAGTCCCTGGCTTAGAAATCGTTCTTTATCCTCTTTCATCGAATAGGCCGTCATGGCCACAATTGGTGGTTGTACCTCAAGATTCATTTCCTTAATTTTCCTGGTAGCTGTTACGCCGTCCATTTCGGGCATCTGGATGTCCATAAAAATAAGGTCATATCTGTTTGTTGCAGCCAGTTCGATGGCTCTTTTCCCATTCTCTACAAGTGTAACTATACAGCCTGCTTTTTTGAGAATCTCACCGGCCACCTGCCTGTTAACTCCATTGTCATCGACCAGCAGGATCTTCGGTTGCTCTTCTTCAAAATAACCTTCAATTGTAATGTCATTATCTACAATTTTATTTTCGATAATAACGGTTTTTTTAGTGGGTTCTGCCTCGAAGGTGAACCAGAACGAGCTACCTAGTCCCAAAGTGGAATAGACACCAATTTTACCACCCATAAGCCTGGCTAATTCCTTGGATATTGCAAGACCAAGCCCGGTGCCGCTATAAGACTTTGTAGTGCTGTTATCGATCTGGCTGAATATGCCAAACAGCCTTCTTATATTTTCTGGTGAAATACCGATACCGGAATCACTGACCACGCACCGGACAATGTTTTTTTGACCCGGAATTCTGGCCTTCTTCAGATCGATATCGATAGACCCGCCCCCTTCAGTAAATTTAATAGCATTTGATATCAGGTTAGATAGAATCTGCAGGAGCCTTGTTTCATCAATCAATACATATTCCGGGAGTTTCTCACTCAAGTGATAATACAGATTTATATTTTTGGAAAGCGCCTGCTGTGCAAACAATGCGTAGATCTTATCCATTGTATTCCTCAATTTCACAGGCTCACACTTCAGCTGCATTTTGCCTGCTTCGATTTTAGAGAGGTCCAGAATATCATTGAGAATATTCAGGAGTGTTTCCGATGATTTTTTAATAGTCTGGATGTAATGTTTCTGGTCCGGGGTAATCGTTGTCCCTTCCATAAGGTCTATCATCCCAATTATCCCATTCATGGGAGTTCTGATCTCATGGCTCATATTGGCCAGGAAAAGCTCTTTCACCTTCAGTGATCTTTCAGCCACTTCCTTGGCCTGTTTAAGTTCGATATTGGTTTCTTTTAGTTTGGTAATATCCCTTGCAACACCTTCCAAGGCCACAGATTCCATTTTATTATCATAGACCAGGCGAAGGTTGCACAGGCTTTGAATGATCCTGCTATCCTTATGGATCAGCGCCGCTTCAAAATCCCTGATACTTTTTTCCTTTACCAGGTTTTTTAAAAGGTCTTTGGATTTCTTGGAATATAGATAATAATTGGTGATATCCTTGCCAATCAGCTCCTCCGCCTCATAACCAAGAAATTCTTTTACGGAAGGGCTGAGCATTGTGATCTCGCCATCAAAACTACAGCGGAAATAGACATCCTGAAAGGATTCAAAAATATCCCTGAACTCCTCCTCGCTTTTTCTCAGTGCAATTTCGGAATGCTTTTTGTCCGTTATATCATAGGCCATCCCGGATACTTCTTCGATAACATTATCTTCAAGAAATATTGGATTTAATATGATGTTCTTCCAGGAGATCTTTTTAGTCTTATAGTTTATGAATTTTAATTCAAACTGTACACTCTTTCCTTCAAAAGCATTGTTGTATTTCAATTCCCAGAAAACCGTCCTGTTGATCTCGTTAATATCCTGGGGAGGCTTGCTGAATTTTGAATCGACCATATAATTCGATTTCACAAAATCCGAGAAATTGTGATTATAGGATGAAAACAATAAAGCCCTGTCAACAGACCAAATCATATGGTCACCACTTTCAAATATGGATTGCATCCGGGCGGATTGTTCCCTGATCTTTATTTGTTTTTGTTGCCGGTCGATCGCTGTTGCAATCTGGCTGGAGATGAATACGAGAAGGTCAAGATCCTTCCTTGAATAAGTTTTCTTATTACTATAACTCTGGACTACTATAATACCTATTATATTTCCACCCTGTTTGAGGGGAACGCCAAGCCACACTTTTGGGATACTCCCATAAATGTTCAGTTTTTTATCCTCCTGCAACTGAATAAGATCCTTTTCTGTGTAAAAAACTGGTTTTTGGTTAGTAATCGCATATTCAGTTAATCCATCGCCAAAAGGACGATTCAGGATTTTTTTAACATCTTTACTTTTACTATCCTTGAAATAGGGAAATTGAATATTTGTTTTTGCCTCGTCGCATAAGGCAACATAGAAATTATCAGCGGTTACTATTTTTTGCAATTCTTTATGGATCTCTATAAAAAGGGAATCCAGATCGGCTGTATTGAAAGTCAGGTTTGAAATGCTGTAATAAAGATTCTGGGCTTTTTCGGCTTTTAGTCTTTCAGTGACATCAAAAAATATTCCCCTGCATTCTTTCTTCTTTCCTTTTACATAGCTGCAATTCAGGTTGCCAGTTACAAAAACCTTATCTCCATCCTTGGTTTTAAGTATGGTGTCAATCTTTAATTCGTTATTTTCTTCTGACAATTCTGCCAGTTTGCCCAGGGTGTTTTCCTGTACACTTTCTTCGAGGATGTCCTTAAAAGTCAGGTTGGGGATATCATCATTCGCGTACCCTAATTTATCTTTCCAGGTTTTATTAACAAACAAGAAATTCCCATCAGGGGAAACGATCTGTATAAGGTCGTTAGCACTATCAAAGAGGCTCTTTAATTGTTGATTAGACTTTTCAAGGGCATTGCTGACCTTCATTTTTTCCGTAATGTTCTCACCTACCAATGTTATGGATGGCATCTCGCTTTCTTCGTCACACAAAAGAATGGGACTGAAGCTGATCTTGGAATTTTCCCTGAAAGTACTGTTTAAATAGGCATCAATCGTCCTTGCATCTTTCTTTCTGTCAAAAAGATCTATTACAGGATGTATCTGATCTCCATTGGTATTAATAAATTCCAGGAAATTATATACATCCGCACCTAGTATTGTTTCTTTATCCAGGCCTATTAAGTTTGCAAAATTGTCGTTGCAATAGGTAACTTGTTGATTCCGGTTTATTGTCAGGGAGATCAGATTGGAATAATTGAGTGATTCCTGTAGTTTTTTTTCTGATTCAAGAAAACCATGAATTTTATCCTTCTTCTGTTGTGAAACATAATCTCCCTTTTCAATTGCAGTGGCGATATATCCCATATAATTCCCATCATTATCATATAATGGGATCCCGGATTCATAAACCAGGTTAACTTTACTGTCGTAACGGTATAAGCGGTAGGTGAGATCATATTTCGATTTGGATCTGAATGCTTTTTTTAGAGCATCCTCAAGTACAAGCTTATCATCCGGGTGAACGTGATTTATCCATCCATTGTTTAACTCATCTTTAAGCCTGGATCCGGTATAGAGTAGCCATTGCTTACTGAAATAGTAAAACTCATTCTTGTCATTAGACATCCGGATTAAAAAAGGGGTATGCCGACTAATATTTTTTGTTTTCGATCCCCTTTTTGCCAGGTCTTCCAAAAGGTGGTCATTCATCAAGCCAGCCGTTCTGTTCGTAAACTCCATAACAAATGTATCGTCTTCCCTGTGAATTACACGCACATTTTCTTT
This sequence comes from Cyclobacteriaceae bacterium, assembly GCA_024644875.1. Taxonomy (GTDB): domain Bacteria; phylum Bacteroidota; class Bacteroidia; order Cytophagales; family Cyclobacteriaceae; genus JAGTVG01. The sequence goes on along the minus strand of JAHEGY010000046.1, from coordinate 10,559 downwards.
GAATTCGAAGCCATGCCTGTGCTGAAAATTCATTTCGCGACCAACGGAATGCCCTTCATCAAGGTCATCGATTATTTCTGAAAAAAAGGTATTTGAAAGGCGTTCTTTTTCCTGGAATTCCGGGAATAATACACCAATTGATACACCTTCCAGTTCATCTGGCCGGAAACCAAAAAGATCACTTATGTCGTAGGCACGAGTGATATACATGTCCCTGAATTCCACCGATGGAGAGAGATAGACGGACATTTCAACGACATGATCTTCAGTCTGATCTTTCAGCTTTTTAATAACTCCTGGCTTCTTTTTTGATTTCATGTATAGCCGATACTGCCTGTTTTTCAAATTTAAATAAATTAATAAAAGAATTCATGAATTATCATTTATTAAAGTAAATTGAAATCATAAATCCCCATTTAATGAACGACAAACTGAAATTGATTGTTGTATCAGGCCCTACTGCAATTGGGAAAACAGACCTCTCTATCCAGCTGGCTAAGGCCTTGGAATGTGATATTATATCGGCTGATTCACGTCAGATTTACCGGGAAATGGATATTGGAACGGCTAAACCTTCGCCTCAGGAATTGGCCCTGGTAAAGCACTATTTCATTAATTATAAAAGCATATATGATTACTACAGTGCAGGACGGTTTGAAGTGGACACTATAGCGCTTCTCAAAAGATATAAAAAAGACATTGTATTGTTGACCGGAGGCTCGGGCTTGTATATACAAGCCGTTTGTGACGGGATTGACGAATTCCCCAGTCCTGATCCCGAGCTTAGAAATATGCTTCAGGGCCGGCTTGAGGACAAGGGTCTGGACCCGCTCGTTGATGAGTTAAAGCGTCTGGATTATAGCACCTGGAAAACCATCGATCTGAAAAATTCGAAAAGGGTTTTGAGGGCATTGGAAATAATACATCAGACGGGCAAAAAATATTCTGCTTTAAAAAGCCAATCCAGAAAGAGCAGGAACTTTGATATTTTAAAAATAGGTCTTGATATGCCCCGGGAAGAACTTTTTGAGAGGATCAACCAGCGTGTCGACAGGATGCTTCAATCCGGATTGCTTGAGGAGGTAAAATCATTAAAGCCCTGCAGAGACCTTACGGCACTTCAAACGGTAGGTTACACGGAGTTTTTTGATTATTTGGATAGGAAATACGACCTGGATGAGGCTGTTCGCCTTTGCAAGAGAAACACCAGGCGGTATGCCAAACGCCAGCTAACCTGGTTCAGAAAAGATAAAAGCATTCATTGGTTTGCCCCGGACAGCTATGATAGTATTATGGCATTGATTCGCCAATTCCTTGTATCAAATTAGCCCGTTATATACATTTAAGCATCTCAAGGCCTCATTTCAACAAAAAACCGAAAAAAATTAAATATACCGTTTAATTTAGAACTAATATTACGTTTTTTTGCATAAATAATTTATTATTGCACTAAAATAATAGCCAAAAAAATTAAAAAACACATAATTTATTAAAAATCAGGTTTAAAATTAATCGATGAAAAAGTTTAATTGGAAAGTTTTGTATGTTACAGGCTTCTTTTTACTGATAAGTTCAGGAAGTCTGTTTGCTTCTGATGGTGCTGAGATAGACAGCGGCGCCACAGCATGGATGCTTACCTCAACCGCCCTGGTCCTGTTAATGGTTCCGGGTCTGGCCATGTTTTACGGTGGATTGGTAAGGACAAAGAATGTATTAGGCACCATGATGCATAGTTTTGCAGCTATGGGTGTAATGACCATATTATGGGTCATTGTCGGTTACAGCATGACCTTTGGCAGCAATGTATTGTGGGGTTGGTTCGGGTGGAATTCCGCTTATGTATTCCTGGATGGAATTGATGAATCCATTCTTGAAGCTGGTGTTCCGGAATATGTGTTCTCAATGTTCCAGGGAAAATTCGCAATTATTACACCCGCCCTTATTGCCGGAGCCTTCGCAGAAAGAGTGAATTTCAAGGCCTATGTATTTTTCATAGCCGTATGGGGGATATTCGTGTATAATCCTTTATGTCACTGGGTATGGGCTGAAGATGGATTCCTGTTTAATTTGGGTGCCAATGGGGCCATCGACTTTGCCGGTGGAACAGTTGTTCATATTTCTGCCGGAGTTAGCGGTTTAGTGGCAGCACTTTATTTAGGAGCAAGGAGAGGCTTTCCTAAAACCAGTATTCCGCCAAGCAACCTTGTAATGACCATGATAGGTGGGGGCCTTCTGTGGGTAGGTTGGTTTGGTTTCAATGCAGGAAGTAGTATCGCCAGCGGATTGTCCACTGCACAGGCTCTGACCGCCACTCAGGTCGCCGCTGCCTCAGGTGCTATTGCCTGGATTATCATAGAATATTTTCATGCTGGCAAAGCCACAGCATTGGGATTTGTTTCCGGGATATTGGCAGGACTTGTTGCGGTAACCCCTGCGGCAGGTGTAGTCAAGCCCTTCGGTGCATTGATCTTAGGGATCATAGCATCAGCATTGTGTTATTATGCAATTATTATGAAAAACAAGCTTGGATACGATGACAGTCTTGATGCCTTTGGAATTCATGGTATTGGAGGGATAGTTGGGGCCATTTTCTTAACTTTCTTTATAAGGGAATCCTGGATGGCAGATGCCGCTGCTGCAGCTGGCGGAAGCTGGTCCATGATGCAGCAATTGGGCGTACAGGTAGCAGCCGTTCTGATTGCTATAGTTTATGCAGCTGTACTGACTTTGATTATAATCTGGATAACGGACAAGTTATTTGGAATGAGGTCATCAGCAAAGAGCGAAATGGAAGGACTTGATAGTGCCTATCATGGAGAACATGGATATGGAATGCTAAACCCTAACTAGAATTTGACATGAAACTGATTACTGCAATTATACGTGAAACAAAACTCGACCAGGTTCGAGAAGCATTGATAGAAGCTGAAATTACCCGGATCACCGTATCCAGGGTGTCAGGTCATGGCCAGCAAATGGCAGAGGAGGATATTATCAGAGGGCAGAAGGTAGTCCCCAATCTTGTGCCCAAGGTCAGGCTGGAGATCGCTGTAAACGCTGAATTTGTGGATATTACCGTTGACACGATCATAAAGGCTGCCCGTACCAATTCCAATGGTGTAGTGGGAGATGGAAAGATCTTCATCACGCCGCTTGAGGAATGCATACGTATACGGACCAACGAAAGGGGAAGTAAAGCAATATAATGGATAATAGGGGAGGTATTCATGATCTGATTGACCTCCCTTCCTTTTTACCTTTTCCATAGAAAGTTTTTTCTCATGGCTGTCTCTTACATTAAAGTCTCACCCTTCATGGGTAATTGATACACCACCACTTTTCCCGGCCGTCACCCTTTCTGTCAATCAACCTGGCGCCCTTACCGGGATCGACCTTTTCTTCAATTGGTATGTCGGCATATGAATTATGATCGTTATTGATTTTTTACCATTCCACTATGCTCTATAAATCCTGAATAAATATTTCTATTTAGGCATGAAGATGCCATATTTGCTTATCAATTAATGATCGGGTTATTTTTTAGCAGGATCCTTATAAAATTTACTTTTTCTATCTTATCTTAAATTTTTTAAACGATAGAAATGATCAAATAAAATTCCTTACATTATGCAATTGACGATATATGATATTCTCATCATCTGCCTCTACCTGGCCTCAACTGTGATCATCGGACTGGTTTTAAGACGTAGGGCACAAAAAAGTAAACAAAACTATCTGCTTGGAGGAAACAGGTTGCCCTGGTATCTGCTCGGGCTTTCGAATGCCTCAGGGATGTTCGATATATCAGGTACCATGTGGCTTGTTACCATATTGTTTGTGTATGGATTGAAGAGTGTCTGGCTGCCATGGCTTTGGCCGGTTTTTAACCAGATCTTTTTGATGGTATTTTTATCCATGTGGTTAAGACGGTCAAATGTAACTACCGGTGCTGAATGGATCGGGACACGGTTCGGATTTGGAGGAGGTGCCAGGTTAAGTCACAAGGTCGTTGTCATTTTTGCTTTGATCATGGGCCTTGGATACCTGGCCTACGGATTTATCGGCCTGGGTAAATTTGTCGAGATATTCTTACCCTGGGAGATTGTTTCTCCATATATCCCCTTCGAGGTGGCCCCCGAATATGTCGCCCATGTATATGGGATCGTATTTACCATATTTGCCGTCCTTTATGCCCTCCTGGGTGGAATGATGAGTATAGTCTGGGCAGACCTGATCCAATATATTATCATGGCACTTTCCAGTATTGTCATTGGCATTATCGCTATGAACGCCATGGCAGCCAACGAATTTCTGGTTCCTGCCGGCTGGAAGAGCCCATTCTTTGGCTGGAATCTTGATCTTGACTGGTCCGGAATTGTAGCTGAAGTCAACAGGAAAATTACGGAAGATGGATTCTCCCTGTTTTCGGTACTTTTTATGATGATGGTATTTAAAGGTATTCTGGTAAGTATGGCCGGCCCGGCGCCTACCTATGATATGCAGAAAATACTGTCTTCGAAATCACCCCGCGAGGCTGCCCTGATGAGTGGATCCGTTTCTATAATACTGATGCCTATTAGGTATTTTATGATTGCCGGTTTTGCTGTTTTAGGGATAATCTATTATGATAAGCTGGACCTGATAGTTGCCGGTAGTATCGATTTTGAACAGATCCTGCCTTCAGCCATAAACGAGTTTGTACCAGTTGGATTTATGGGATTGTTGTTGGCCGGCCTGCTGGCAGCTTTTATGTCAACGTTCGCTGGCACCCTAAATGCTACCCAGGCTTATATTGTCAATGATATTTACCTGAAATATATTAATCCTACGGCCTCTAATATCAAGATAAAGTCCATTAATTATATCGCGGGTCTTACAATGGTGATAATAAGTATCATCTTTGGGTTCTATGCGAAAGATGTCAATGATGTACTGCAATGGATTGTTTCCGGCCTTTATGGTAGTTATGTAGCTGCCAATGTACTGAAATGGTACTGGTGGCGTTTCAACGGGCATGGATTCTTCTGGGGGATGGTTGGTGGATTGATTCCGGCCTTATCATTCAGGTATATTTTCTCCGGCGTGCTGGATCTTTATACCTTCCCATTGATGCTCTTGATAGCCGTAACAGGTTGCATCCTTGGCACTTATCTCGCACCTCCGGTGGATGAGGATGTGTTGAAGAAGTTTTATAAAAATGTCCGCCCCTGGGGTTTCTGGAAACCCATTCACGATAAAGTAATCGCCGAAGATCCTGATTTCAAGAAAAATAAAAACTTTAAAAGGGATATGTTCAATGTGGTTATAGGTATTATCTGGCAAACTGCACTGGTCATCTTCCCCATTTATATTGTGCTGCTGGAAGGGGTTCCTACCATAATAAGTATAGCGGTGGCTGTTGTTTGTACTATAATACTTAAGAAAACATGGTGGGATAAGCTCCCCAAAGATAAATAATGGTGTAATTATCAATGATAGAAGAATGAAATACGGATTTTTTGATGATAAGAATAAAGAATATGTTATTACTGATCCAAAAACACCTTATCCATGGATCAATTATTTAGGGAATGAGGATTTTTTCAGTTTGATCTCTAATACGGCTGGGGGTTATTCTTTTTATAAAGATGCGAAATATAGAAGGATTACCCGGTTCAGGTATAATAACGTACCAATCGATGATGGCGGAAAATATTTCTATATAAAAGAAGGTGATACCATCTGGTCGCCTGGATGGAAACCAGCGAAAACTGGATTGGATAAATATGAATGCCGTCATGGACTCAGCTATACCCGCATTACCGGACAGAAGAATGGATTGTCGGCTGATATATTATACTTTGTACCTCTTGGTTTCTGGGGAGAGATCCAGAAGGTCTGTCTGAAGAATAATGGCGTGGAAACAAAAAAATTCAAGTTATTTTCTTTCGTGGAATGGTGTCTCTGGAATGCAGAAGATGATATGACCAATTTCCAGAGGAATTTCTCAACAGGGGAGGTGGAAGTCGAAGGATCGGTGATTTATCACAAAACAGAATATAAAGAGCGAAGGGATCATTATGCTTTCTTCTCTGTAAATTCCCCGATCAATGGATTCGAAACGGACAGGGATTCGTTTTTAGGACTCTATAACGGATTCGAAAAACCTGCTGCCGTTGAAAAGGGTGTATTAAATAACAATATAGCCCATGGATGGTCACCTGTTGCTTCTCATTGTATAGAAATTGAATTGGAACCGGGAGAATCCAAAGACCTGATATTCATGCTTGGATACGTGGAAAATGAATCTGACGGGAAATGGGAATCAAAAGGAGTTATTAATAAGCAGAAAGCTAAGGATATGATCAGCTCTTTTGATTCTGTTGAAAAAGTGGATGCTGCCCTGAAGAAATTGGGTGATTTCTGGGATGATCTGCTGTCAAAATACCAGATCCAGAGTGGCGATGAGAAACTTGATAGAATGGTCAATATATGGAACCAATACCAGTGTATGATCACCTTCAATTTTTCCAGGAGTGCTTCCTATTTTGAATCCGGGATTGGCCGGGGAATGGGTTTCAGGGATTCGAACCAGGACCTGATCGGTTTTGTACACCAGGTTCCTGAAAGAGCCCGTGAGAGAATTCTTGATATAGCCGCTACACAATTTGAAGATGGCGGAGCCTACCATCAATACCAGCCATTGACAAAAAGAGGAAATGATGCCATCGGGGGAAATTTTAATGATGATCCCTTGTGGCTTATTTTATCGACTATAGCATATATAAAGGAAACAGGTGATTATTCCATTTTAGATGAAGAAGTACCTTTTGATAATGATGAAAGTGTCGCCCAGAGCCATTTCGAACATCTGATACGGTCTTTCTATCATGTAGTCAATAACCTTGGTCCACATGGATTACCATTGATAGGCAGGGCAGACTGGAATGATTGCCTTAACCTGAATTGCTTTTCAAACGACCCCAATGAATCTTTTCAGACCACCCAGAATAAAGAAGGTGGCAGTGCTGAATCCGTCATGATAGCAGGCATGTTTGTCTTATACGGTTCCGATCTTGTCGATCTGTGCAATCAAATTGGAAAGACAGACATAGCCAGGGAAGCAGAGAAACATATCGAAAATATGAAGAATGCCATCGATAATCATGGATGGGATGGGAAGTGGTTTATCCGGGCCTATGATTTCTATGGCAATAAAGTGGGCAGCGATGAAAATGAGGAAGGGAAGATATTCATAGAATCACAGGGATTTTGTACCATGGCAGGTATCGGATTGGAAGATGGACGTGCTTTGACTGCTCTTGATTCTGTAAAGGAAAAACTTGATTGCGAATATGGCATTGTACTGAATAACCCGGCATTCACTAAGTATATTATTGAATACGGAGAGATCTCTACCTATCCCGCAGGATATAAAGAGAATGCAGGAATTTTCTGCCATAATAATCCATGGATCATGATCGGAGAGACCTTATTGGGTAGAGGTGACCGGGCTTACGATTACTATAAGAAAATAGCCCCGTCCTTTCTTGAAGGGATCAGCGATCTTCATAAAACGGAGCCTTATGTATATGCTCAGATGATAGCCGGGAAAGATGCCTTTAAACCCGGTGAGGCTAAAAATTCATGGTTGACAGGAACAGCTGCATGGAATTACTATGCTATAACTCAATATATCCTGGGGATCCAACCCGATTACGATGGATTGATCGTTGATCCTTGTATCCCCGCAAGCTGGGATAGTTTCAATATAACCCGAAACTTCAGGGGTGCTATATATCAGATCACGGTTAAAAATCCGGACCATGTGAGTAAGGGGGTAAAATCTATCAAGCTGAATGGTAAGTACATTGATGATCCCATAATTCCAATCTGCGCTGCAGGAAGCGAGAACCAGGTTGAAATTCTAATGGGTTAAAATAAAGGTTAATCCCGCCAGAGGGCGGGATTAAGAAGGAACTAAGAAAGCAGAGGTGATCGGAATTTAAACTAATAATTGTGGTCAATTATTTCAGTTGAATTATAAGCTACGCGTGATCTACTCAGTCTCATAGCACAGACGGAAAAATTTCTTTCCCGTTATTTCAGTGATCAGATCGGATCTGTTTATCAATTTTTCTATTTTATTATCGTTTTCATTTCCAAAAGCAATCACGTTGAAGTTCTGGTCCACTATTTCAACCGAAACTATCTCCGGCTCATTCATGGACTGGTGTTCAGCCAATAGTTCCTGAATATCATTTAGAATCTCATAATCATTTGTTTCTATAATTGATCCGATATCCATGGCGGACAGTGCTGTGGATTGTTGGATGTTAATGATTAAGAGAACTGTAAGACATCCGAAAAATTTAGCTTTATTAAGGTTTTTCATTATAATAGTAATTTAATCTCACCTTAAATTATGCCAAGCTTGTGCCAAACTTTATAAATATCTATTAATCAGGCATATAACAATTATTCATCAGGTAAAATGTGTTTTAAAACCGGACACAGGTCCTGATTCTGTATTAAAAACAACTATAAATCAGGAGAAAATTGAGATTTTAAATTATAAGGTAATTAGACTGTCAAAAAGTGTTCGAAAATGAACAGCACACTGCTCATAAGGTTAATTTATGGGACATTTTAGTGCTCTGCAGGTTCATAGAATTAAGAATATTATAGTCATTTGGTTCAGATACGCAATTCAGCAACCTCAACTTTAATATCTCTGATCAGCATTGAAAAATCAGCGAGATGGCTTCCATTCAGGTTGACTGTTACTTTAAGATCATCATCAAAACCTGCTGATCTGATTACGGGATTGCAAAGAATTTTATCGCAAAGTCTTTCAAATTCATTTAGGTCCTGGCTTTTTAATTCAAATTCCATGTTCTTTTTGCGGATTAATACTATATCTGATCGTTCCATTTATTATAACCGACAGATCTCAGAATTGATTTCTTAAAAAAGGATAATGGTAATGAATTGGGATTTTTTAGACATGAATGATAAAAATATCGTGTTTGGCGTTTACCTTTTTTTAGAAAAGCGGATATATGTTCAGATAAACATAAAACAACCAGATTACAACATATTATGTGATAAAATATAACCAGCTATTTGACCAACCAATAATTTTGTGACCTGACCATCCGTTTTTAATCACATTTTTTAGTAGCTATGATTACTGTGAAACGGATATTGCTCGTACTATTTATCATTTTTGGCTGTTTAGTCTCAGTCAAAGCCAAGGATAGAAAAGAGATCAAAGGTGTTTTGATAACGGCATCCTGCGATACCATCCATGGTTATTTAAAGAAAACTTCAGAAAAGAAGCAATTCGAGTCTATTCTGTTCAGAAAGATATCAGAATTTGAATATAAGGAATATTGTCCCTTGTTCATAGAAGCCTTTATTTCTGATGAATTCAGCCTGATATCCCATAAGATCATGATCAATAACATAGATCAATACATCTTCATCAAGAAAATATATGATGGGACCATGAACCTGTATTTTTCCAGGCTTGATCTTAATTCTGACTTGATCAATGATTATTATGATCTCTTCTTCGTTGAAATTGAAGATGGTCTTGTAATTCAGCTCAAGAAGCAGTTTCTAATCCGTACCCTGATGGCGATATTTAATGATTCCGATTGTACACTCTCTGAAATTGATACTGAAAGATTTGATTATTATTATTATAAGGGTAGTAAGCTGATTGATCTCTTCACAACATATGATAAGTGTCAGCCTCCGGGTCTGGTTTTCAAATCAAATCAAAAGAAAGCAAAAATACTTCGTCCCTGATCCTTATATCTTAAAACAGTGACAAAATTAAGAATGACACGTTTATAGAATTTGTTATTCTATATTGATTTTGCTTTGCTTTCTTTGCTTTTATGAAAATACGCTTATCTATCCAAATCATAACTGGGATAATTCCTGGTATATAACTGAAAACGATCAAAAAAAGACTGGTCAGGATTAATCCTGACCAGTCTTGATGTATAAGAGATTTGAGTATTGATTAGAAATTCGAACTTTTAAAATTCTTCTTGATCTCTATTGATGCCAGTGCTTTTTCCCTGGAGATCTTCTGTTGATCAAATTGTTTTAGAACATTCATTTTTACTGATACGTCAATCGTTTTAGGAATTGTGCAATCTTCGCATTTTGTCATTTTGATCTTCAGCAACAGCATCTCATCTTCCTTTAAAGAGCGGATCGTTCTGCCATAATCGACAATAAAGGACTTAATATCTGACTCGAACCTAGGATATAACTCCTCGATAGCTTCTTTTCTTTCCTCGGAACTGACATTTTTCCTATCCAGAACGGGCATACTGTAGTATCTGCCATCGATATAGGAAGAATAGGTACTGATCGTATAGATCACGCCAAAGTTATCCAGGATCTCATAGTTGGGTGTACGCTCCGTGAAGAAGGTCGTCGACATTTTCGGGCTGTAGTATTGTTTGAATATATTGGCGAACATATCCAGGTCAGCACTTTTTCTTTCCGGTGCAGCCCTTTTAACGACTACTTTTTCCTTGAAAGTATCAAAATCAATT
>JAHEGY010000228.1 GCA_024644875.1 Cyclobacteriaceae bacterium | reverse complement strand
CAGGTCCGCAACGGAAAGCTGGTCCTGGAAGAGTACTTCAGAGGCTAAAGTTGCCATCCAATTATGCAACCCCCCATGATCCCAGCTGTGCGCGAGCAGGGAGAGGGGTTTAATTAACGCTTACCATGCTTTTAGTTTTTTTGACAAACAGGTCAATTCTGGGTTTAGAAGGGAAACCATAATCACAGAGTTTAAGATAATTATGCGTCATAGTGCTTTAATGCTTATTTTGGTCTTGTTCATAGGCTGCTCAGGTATTCCTTGCTATCCGCCAGAATACTATGCACCCGATGAAGGAGCGCCATATATTGCCGAGGAAGTGAATGTTCCCACTCAAGCCGGGCACGTACTCGCGGGTACTTTAACCATCCCAAAAGATGTTAACCAGCCATTACCGGGTGTAATCCTCATAACTGGGTCCCAACCAATGAACCGCGATTTCACCCTCGAGTCTGTGCCTGCGTCTGTGCATGAATATTATAGACCCTTTCGTCTGATTGCTGATGCGCTTTCACGGCGGGGTATTGCTGTTCTAAGGATGGACGACCGTGGTTGCGGGTGTTCTGGGGGTGGCCCCTTGGAGTCCGCAACCACTGCTGAACGAGCTGATGATATCCGCGCGGGAATTTCCTATTTAAAAGACAGAAAGGAGATTACCGGTCGCCGTATTGGGCTTATCGGATGGAGTGAAGGCGCCATTATCGCACCCATGATAGCTGTTACTGATAGTTCCATAAATGCCGTTGTTTTGATGGCGGGAACCGCGACAAAGGGAGATGTTATTTCGGATTTTCAGGATGGTACGGGATGGAGGGGCTCTATTGAATCAGGGAGTGAATGGCACGAGTTTTTCATTGAATACGATCCACTGCCTACGGCGGAGATGGTTAGATGTCCTGTACTTATTCTTCACGGTGATCAAGACAAGCATGTACCGGTTGAGCATGCAAATATAATTGCTGAAGCGATTCGTAGGGGCGGAAATCAAGACGTTACAGTGCATATATTTCCAGGTCATGATCACCTTTTTGTCCACGGAGGGATTGAACACCTTAAAGAAAAAGTAAATAAGAAGAAAAAAGAGAAGAAATCACTAAATGAAATACCACCAATCTCACCTGACGTGCTCGGTGTCATTTTAGACTGGATTGTTAACAAATTGACCCTGTATGGCCTTCATAGCCAATTGGTATCAGAAGTCAAATCCGGCGAAGACATAAGTATTGTGACTTTATACAAAGGACGATAACTTTGGATTGTGTTATTATCAGCAATAAATCTGCCTTGTCAAAGTGAAGATACCAACGTATCTGGAGAAAATTGGCACTCTTAAAATTGCAGATACTGTAAACATCTATGAAAATTTGACCTGTATTTAGAATCTGTGATATCAGATTACGATACATGCATTTATGCCAGAGTTGGTGTACCATCTACTAATCTGTACTTCGGGGAAATTTGGGATATTTCATGATATCACCGGTTTTGAAAGGCGTGGTTTTCTGCATATTATTTCAATAAATCGCAGACTGAGGCCAACATGGGAAACATGCAAGATACATGGCACAATCATTCTACGGTATAGAGGCTTTGTTAATATAGGGGGCTAAAATGAATACAAAATCGATATTGGCAATAGCACTCTCTCTGATATCTGTTCTGTCCTGCCTAAATTGTAGAGGTAGTTTACCTCCACCAGTTCAAAAAAGCGAAGATATAATTGTATTTCAAAATGTAAACCTTGTTTCCATGACTAATGAAAAAATAGTTAAAGGCCAGACTGTTTTAGTCAGAGGGAAAAGAATCTTCGAAATAGGGCCTTCAAAGCGGATTGCAGTACCACAAAATGCGAGGGTCATAGATGGAACCGGAGCGTATCTGATGCCGGGACTGGCTGATATGCATATGCATACGAGGGATGATTGGAATGAATGGCTTAGCGATTGGCCGGTATCACCCCTTCATCTGTACCTTGTCAACGGTGTGACGACAATACGCTGTTTAAATCCACATGGTGATACCTTTGGTTATGTCCTTCGCTGGAGAGATAAGATCAATAATGGTAAACTTTCTGGGCCCACAATTTATACTTCTGGGCCGACAATTTATGGCCCTGTTGATAACCCCAAAAAAATAGTCCTTGAACAGAAAGCGAAAGGATTTGACCTTATCAAACTGTATTCATTTCTGTCTAAAGATGAATTCCATGAGGCAATGATAACAGCCAAACAAGCAGGTATGTACACAGCAGGTCATATCCCATTTCAAGTTGGACTGGAAGGTGTTCTATCAGAAGGGATGGACGAAATTGCCCACATAGAGGAGCTGTCCTTTGAGTTTGTTGATTTTGATAGAAATAAGGGACTAACGGGTAGAGAATGGATGCCCTATGTCATAAAGACGGCTTATCAACAGGTTAAACCATATATTAGCCTTAATATGGAGGAACTGGATGAGAAATTCGGAGGCCTCGTGTCGTCTGTTGCGACCAAAGTGCATGATGCAAATGCTCCGGTTTGTACAACTTTATTTTTGGATGAAGTTATCGTTGAAAAATTGTATGAACCTGAACAATTTCTATCAAAACCAGAGAACAGATATTTGCCCCGGAAATACCGTGCTGCATTCAGACAGGGACGAGAAAAGCATCAGATGCAATTCAGAGGTGGCGAGGATTTCGCTCCCTTTAAACGAACAATAGATAGAATACTGCTCAAATATCTAAAGGAAGCTGAAGTCCTTTTTGTTTTGGGAACAGACGCCGGTACCGGATGGATGGGTCTCGTGCCCGGTTTTTCGATTCATGATGAATTACGTATTCTGACAGAAAATGGATTCACGCCCTACGAAGCCATCAAAACGGGAACAGTCAATGCAGCGATAGTAGTTGAGGAGATGAATAGGAACGGGGATTTCGGCACAATTGATATTGGCAAAAGGGCTGATCTAATCCTGGTTGAAGATAATCCACTTGAAGATGTAGCCAATATCAAAAATATTCTTGGAGTTATGGCATCAGGAATATGGTACGACAAGACGATGTTGCAAGAATTTATTGATTGATGAGAATAATAATGCTGCTTGAACCCAAATTGCAGATATCAAATAATGATATCTGCAAAAATTTTGATCCCTCAAAAATACTGATACTGTAAACGTACCTGACTTTTTGGACCTAAAAAAAATGTTGAAATGATTTAAAATTGAAATTATTGTGATTACATCTACATATCTGTACTTGGCTGATATTCCATGTATTCTCAATTAATCACCACCAGGGTGATATTTGGTTTTTGGTATGATCACCACTCACGCGGCATTCCGGCTGAATACCGGTAGGGACACCGGTTACCCGGTGCCCCCCGGACAGATCCCAGCGAGCGGAACTACCGCACTGGGCTCCTGCCTTGGGTAATGACGCGCATTCGTTGCCTGCCGTATCCGTCTCA
>JAHEGY010000045.1 GCA_024644875.1 Cyclobacteriaceae bacterium | reverse complement strand
ACCTCCATCCATTTTGAATTTAACCTGTGCAAATGTGATCGTACTCACAATCAACATTGCAAATAACAAGAGTGATTTTTTCATAACTAAATTGAACATTTGGGTTTTACATAAAATAAAGGACCTTTCCAAAAAATGGCAGGAAAGGTTTTAAATTTTATACTGATAACTCATTAAAAATCAATATATTGCGTGTATGTATATTATCTTTTAGTTTAAGTTTATGATTTAGGGTTTGATTTACCTAAAGCTGGTTGGACAATTTCAGTGAAATTATATAGAATAATCAGAGATATAAATACAAAATCTATTTTTACATTGATGATTCCTTTAGTTCATTCATACCCTCCCGGACATTTAATAAGAGATAACTTTGTGACAAAAAAGAGGATAAATAATGCATAAAGAAGTATATAAGTATCTAAGGTTAAAAAGAAACCGCAACCTGATTTTCATTGTACAGGTATTCTGAATCAGATTTTAATGGAATTCATTTTTTTATTGTGTATTGTTATTTAAAACCGAATACACAACTAATTGATTAGTTGTAAAACTATAAAATTAGTTTTTTAAACTGATACATGTAATTTAATCCTTCTAACTCTAAGAATTTCATTTGCCCTTACTTTAATAATATTATCAAGATTTTTAATTTGGACCTCTATTTTACTCTTTACCATTTAGTTGAAATTGACCAATAGGGTCTTTGGTACCTACATCGCTGATATTAAACAATACAATATTTTATTGCTCCATTTTGACTATAGCCTATCCATTGTGGCTGGAATTGTTTATTACCATATATTGAAATCCATTCTTTTTTAACCTGACATTTATTCCAGGATAATAATTTTGGGATGGGCCATAAATTCAGGCCCATTTTTATTACCTACCACATTGTAATAGGCTGCATCGCTCCAGAATACGAATCCGGCCAATTCAGGGTAGTCATTCTCGAGGCGTTCCAAGACATCAAAACAATCCCTTGGTGGTTCCCCTTGCGCGTTAATACCCAATTCAGCCATCCAGATTATTTTCCCCGTTTTTCTTTTCTTCTCGACTGCCCATTCATAGTCGAAAAAATCCAAAGGTGGATTTCCCCATCGATGGTAAATAGAATGTCCCAAAACATCCACATAAGGATCTCCAGGATAAAAATCTTTCATATTACCACTACTTCCTGTGTGATAAGCCCAAATGATATTATTTAATCCCTTATTTTTTTCAAAATAATCATGGATCAGGCGGTGTAGTTTGATGGCGTTGTCTTTCCCATCTGTTCCAAACCACTTACCTCTGTTATCAAGCTCTACAAATGGTGTATATATGACAACGATTTTCTGCTCTTGAAGCCATTGAAGATTTTTGGCCATCCTGTCCAGTTGATCGTACCAATTGGTTTTAATGGAATTGGTACCTTCAGCAAAGATCTGGTCTATATCACAGTGTTCTTTGAAGGTTGCTCCTGATGGATTTGCGAACCAACTATACACCCCAGGAATCATACCCTTTTCCCTCATCTTTTTAACGCCATTATTCCAGTCCATATCCGTAAACGGATCATCATCGAAATCATAGGTAATACAGCCATACTTAGGTGTTTTACCCGTGTGATCATAAACTTTCCTGATCCAGTTACTTGCATGGTCCATATCCGGATTTTCATTATGCACCCAGGTAGCCATTTGCCCGAAAAGGTACGACCCATTACCCAGACTTTTCATATACTTAAGTATTTCTTCTTTTGGTTGGGAATAGGTTGTAATTGAATTTAATAACAGGAATAAAAGTGCAAATAGAAACTTCCTAAAACTTTGAATATTTACATCTGAATATACCAGACAGGAATGCTTTATTGATTGGATCATTGTAAACTGTTTAAAAGTGCACATCGAATGAATAAATTATAGCTAACTAAAGATATGGATTATTTATATAATAGGGGATGAAAAATGAGTATAATCATTTCAAAATGCTGTGAGCCTTCAAAGTATTTTGAGCTATAGCAATTCTTAGCGGAATTGAAATGTTTAATGAATGGGCAATTAATTGACTGTATTGAAAAATCATAATATTTAAATACTCAACATCATTGTTAGGTGAATAAAAAACATATCCATCTCCATATCTTAACCAATTAATATCAGTATTCTCTTTAAATAATTGTGTGTTCTGATCAAGTGAATCAAAAATCCTCTTTATAATGATTACTGATGCTTCTTCGCCATGCGTTGATTTAAATGTGTATTTAAGATTATAATATCCCAAAATATCAATATATCATTTATATCCGTTAATGATTGCTTTCATATAATTAGCTAAATAAAAAATTATACGGAGAGAAATATTAAGTTTACCTATAATATCTATTCAAGTTAATATCGAATTGATTTAATAGCAGTAAAATTCAGTAATATGAAGTTTTGATTATTTAAAAAATCTAAGCTTAAATAAATGCAAGCACTAGGTTTAATTAGTTTCGTTTTATAAAGGAATATTAATACATAATTTTATACGTATTAAAAACATAAAAGCCTCTTAATCAATTGATTAGAGGCTTATTAAGTGATCCCGCTGGGGCTCGAACCCAGGACCCTCTCCTTAAAAGGGAGATGCTCTACCAGCTGAGCTACGGAATCAATACTTTTTTGTATTTTTGTACCGCTTTCCTTTAAACGGAATGCAAATCTAGACTCTTATGCTTAGAATACAAAATTTGAATTTCAAAAATGTTATTTTAATTAAATTAATTGTTATCCTGGCTGCGGTAACGGTACAGGCACAGGATAATGTGAAAGATATTGAACTGGCTGATTCCCTGTTTGCGGAAAGAAAATATACTCAGTCTTTTGAGATATATAGCACAATATTGGAGTCTGAAAACCTGACCTCACCCGCTATGCTTCTTAAAATGGCATATATCAGGGAAGGGCTTGGAGATTATAGTAATGCCCTCTACTATTTGAATCTGTACTACCTTCAAACCCATAATAAGAGAGCCCTTCGTAAAATGGAGGATGTGGCTAAAAAATATAATCTGGAAGGGTATAAATACACGGATGTTGAATTCTTTATGAATGTTTTTTACAGGTACTATTCTGCCATTGTATATGGACTGTCTGGCCTAGTTCTGATCCTGATCGGATATATGATCTACAAGAAATTACGTATGAAAGTCAACCCGGGATTTTCCCTGTTTTACCTGATTATTGTAGTAGGGCTGTTATTTTATGTGGTGAATTTCGGCAAAAGATACCAGAAAGGTATTATAATCAGCCCTGATACCTACCTGATGGATGGTCCGTCTTCAGGTGCTAAGCTAATCGCCATCGCGGATATGGGGCACAGGGTGCATGTACTTGGGAAAGATGATGTTTGGGTTAAGGTCGAATGGGAGGGAAGCATCGCCTATATCAAAGAAAATAACATCCTGCAGATAATTGAAGACTAGATCTTGTGATTCAACCTGGTGTCCTATTGAATTCTTTGCCCTCCTCCATCCTCAACATTATTATTGAAAACCAGGGCACTTCTGAATCTTTAATGATCTCTAGCGATTAATCACTATTCCTGCTTTTCCCAGAATAATAGTTCATATGAGTTTATTCAGGTTGGAATACACGTACATAATCAATATGCATTTCCTGTGGGAAAAGGGTGGTCTCATCCGGCTCGCCAGGCCAGTTTCCGCCGACCGCTATGTTCATAATAAAGAAGAAGGGTTTATTAAAAGGATATGTACTTCCCACATCATTGGAACTGATCTCGAAGAATTTGTTGTAGTCAACATACCATTTAATGACATCCCTGTCCCAGAAAATACTGAATACATGGAATTCTTCACTGAACTTATTGGCTATTACATAACTGCTCCCGACGTATTCATGACCTCCTTTATTATAATGGGCCGTTCCATGAGAGGCCTTTGGAAGGTGACCAACCAGTTCCATGATGTCAATTTCACCACATCTTGGCCAACCCACATCATCGATATTTTCTCCAAGCATCCATATAGCCGGCCAGATTCCCTGTCCTTCAGGTAATTTTGCCCTGACATCTATTCTTCCATATTTAAACTCCTGCTTGTCCTTGGTGATCATCCTCGCTGATGTGTAATTATCTATGCCGCCTTCTATGGCCGTTATGATTAGTTTACCATCAATGATTCTGGCGTTTTCTGCCTTTTCAGTATAGCTCTGTAATTCATTATTCCCCCATCCGCATACATTTGGACATCCATCACCCAGCTCGAAAGTCCAGTTATCCGTATCAATACCTGCCCCATCAAATTCATCGCTCCAGACAAGGCTCATTTCAGGATAATTATCCGGTGTGATGTATCCATCGGCATCCTTTTCAATTACATAGGTTTCATCATCATCATCCAGGATATAAATAGAGACCTCATTGGTATTGATCTTCGCCTCACCTGTATTCACGATGTTTAGCGAAAAGTCTTCCCTGAATTCCATAACCTCATCGGTAATGATTTCCAGATCAATAGTGACCTTATCACTTCCTGAAGGTATGGTAACTGATCCGTTGCTAACTTCATTATAGTCTTTACCGGCCTTTGCTAATCCATCTGATGTAGTATAGGTAATTTCCAAAGGTGTCTCTATGACCGTTGAAGAAGTAATATCAACTTGCAAGGTTGTTACGCCTTCATTTCCTTCAACTATCGAAGCCGATCCGACCGATAATTCCGGTATTACTGTTTCCCCGTCGCTACATGATATTATCCCACCTGTTAATAGAATGAATACCCCGCAGAATAATGCTTTTCTCATAATTTTTCTTTTTCAGTGTTGGCCATAATTATAGCCCATATACCATAATATTCGAGTTTGATGAAGTTTAAGGTGGTTGCAGGTTAGTGCACAAATATACAGAATAATAGAACAATCTTTTGAAGTTCTCAAAAATTGATTTTTCAAAAGAGAATGGGCCGGTCTCACCGATGTATCAATTGACTAAATCCAATTATCGCTCCATAATTTAGGTATCTACTCAACCTGTATCCTGAGAATTCTATCCTTTTTCAATAATAAATATTAAAACCTGCAACACTTTTTTATTATAAACGTACGATAATAGTAAATAATTACTATATTCGTATAGTTTTTAAATTTCAGTAATCATGAAACCTTTTAGAGACTTCGGCAATAAAAAACTTCAACAACTTGTGGAAAAAGCATGGGACCTGTTCTGGCAATATGGATTTACCAGGGTTAGCATCGAGGAAATTTGTAAGGAAGCCGGCGTGAGTAAGATGACTTTCTATAAGCATTTTAAGAATAAGAATGATCTTGTCCGGTTTATCATGAAGGAAATGTCTGAATATTCCCTGAGATTATATGACGAGATCATGACCGAAGATATCCCTTTTGTTGATAAGATCAGAAAATCTGTTGAATTGAAGATTGAACAGACTGAAAATATCAGTGAGGCCTTTTTCAGGGATTTTCATCGTCAGAATGATCCTGAACTGAACCAGGTCCTGCAGGAGCAACGCCTTTCTAATTTGCGTACTGTTACAGACTGGTATCTTAAGGCGCAGAAGGAAGGTGATATCAGAAGAGATATCAAACCAGAGTTTATTGTCTATTTCCTGAACCATATGATAGAAATGGTTAACGATGAAAAACTGGTTGGAATGTATGAGCAACCGGGTGAATTGATCAAGGAATTGACAAATTTCTTTTTTTATGGACTTCTACCAGCAGAAAACAGGTAAAATACATCGATGAAGCAGTTTATCCTCATATTGATCCTTCTTATCCTGATAATGGTTATCGAAGGGTTTAGCCAGGACCTGGGGAAAGGATTTGGTATGAGAGGACAGCTTGTAGCATGGGGTGTTACTAAGCCATTCGATAATTTTCAATCTCAGATTGGTGCACGATACATACCTGAACTGAACTATGAACATATATTTAAAGAAAAGTATACATTGGCCGCGGAAGTTCAACTGAATATGTACGGATACATGTATTACAATGGTGATTCAGTCAATTGGGACGGCCAGTTTGATCTTTTCCGTGGTTGGGTAAGGTTCTCATCCAACCGGTTCAGTGTAAGGGTAGGCCTCCAGAAGATCAATTTTGGTTCAGCAGCGATGCTCAGACCACTTATGTGGTTCGACCAGATCGATCCGAGGGATCCGCTACAATTGACAGAAGGTGTATATGCTGCATTGGGCCGCTATTATTTCTCCAATAATGCAAATATCTGGTTTTGGTTCCTTTACGGGAATGACCAGCCAAAAGGATGGGAATTATTTCCCTCAGTAAAGAATATTCCGGAATTTGGTGGAAGAATACAAACTCCTTTATTTACGGGTGAGTTAGCACTCAGCTATCACCACAGGATTGCTAATACTGAAAGTGATGAGTTTATGGGATTTCCTGCAACTGATGGTCAGGCAGCTGAGAACCGTATCGGATTAGATGGGAAATGGGATGTAGGTGTAGGATTATGGTTTGAGACATCATTCATCCATCAGGATATTGAAATCTCTGAGCTTAAATCTAAAAAACTACTTAATATTGGATTGGATTATACTTTTGGAATAGGAAGCGGATTAACTGTAATGGCTGAACAGCTTTGGTTTGCTACAGGAGAGGATTTTTTAAAAAGTAAGGAAAGTAATTCTTTCACAGCCATATCAGCCAATTATCCCGTAAGTATAATTGACAATCTTACTTATATATTCTACTATGACTGGTCAAATAACGGGTTTTACAATTTTATCAACTGGGGTATGACCTGGGACAGGATCAACCTCTATATAATGGCATACTGGAATCCCGATAATTTTACATTGTACCAGAACCTCAACGATGAGACTAGTTTGTATACCGGAAAAGGATTCCAGGTTCAATTTGTATTTAATCATTAATTTATAAGACATGGAAAAATCAAGTATCATTGAAATCAATAACCTCATTAAAAGATTCCCTGTAGGCGGAGGATTTTTTACTGCACTTGATGATATCAATTTATCTTTTTCGAAAGGTGAATTTACCGGTATTGTCGGGCCTAGCGGCTCCGGAAAAACCACATTGCTAAATATACTGGGGTCTCTGGATGTTCCCACAGAAGGGGAGGCGACTGTTCTTGATAAAAAGATCAGTACCCTATCACACAAACAGGCCGCTCAGTTAAGGAACGGTCATATCGGTTTCATTTTTCAAACTTATAATCTTCTTCCGGTTTATACTGTTTATGAAAATGTGGAATTCCCCCTGCTTTTGCTCAAAATGCCTGCCAGGGAAAGGGAAAAAGCAGTTCAGGAGGCCATTGAATGGGTCGGGCTGACCGATAAGATCAAATCCAAACCTGCCCAACTGTCCGGAGGAGAAAGCCAGCGGGTGGCTATAGCCCGGGCTATGGTGAAAAAGCCCGAGCTTGTATTGGCTGATGAGCCAACGGCCAACCTGGATTCTGAGAATTCACATCATATTCTCAGGACTATGGAGAAGCTTAACAATGACTTGAACACCACTTTCATTTTTGCGACGCATGATGAAAAAGTGATGTCATACCTGAAAAGGATCATTCGACTCGAGGATGGTCAAGTAGTTAAGGATGATTGGATGGAATTAAAGGAAGCAGCAAGCTAAATCTAAGGTTATGATGTCTATAAAACTTGCTTTGAGAAACTTACTTGGCGCAGGATTACGAACCTGGCTCAATGTAATTGTTTTGTCATTTTCATATGTGATCATAATCTGGTATCAGGGACTTATCGATGGATGGAATGTTCAAGCTCGAAGGGACATGATCGCATGGGAAATCGCACAGGGCCAATACTGGCATGAAGCATACGATTCTTACGATCCGTTTACGCTGGAAGACAGCCATGGAAGTATTCCTGATAACCTGGCTGGGGGAAATGTAGCTCCTATACTGATCACTCAGGGAACCATATACCCTGAAGGCCGTATCCAGGGTGTAATACTCAAGGGCATTGCTAAAGACCAACAAGTGCTTAGGTTGCCTACCGATAGGCTGATCAAGGAGAACGGGGAGATCCCGGTATTGGTAGGAAAACGGATGGCGACTAATAATAAACTGAAAGAAGGGGATTATCTCACTTTACGCTGGAGAGATTCAAATGGTACTTTTGATGCTACGGAAGTTCGTATTGCCGGAATATTCAGTACGGATGTACCTTCTGTTGACCAGGGAAATGTGTGGTTGACACTGGAAGACCTTCAACAAATGACACAATCCGAAGGGGAAGCCACGTTGATTGTATCGGGGTCGGAATCATTGAACAATATGAATATTTCAGGCTGGGATTTTAAATCCATGGATTTCCTGCTCGCGGATCTTGACCAGATCATTAAACAGAAGAGTGTGGGAGGTTCCATCATGTACATCCTGCTGCTACTGCTGGCAATGCTGGCAATATTTGATACACAGATATTATCCATTTTCAGAAGACAGAAGGAAATCGGCACCTTTATTGCCCTGGGGATGACCCGGAAACAGGTTGTGAAATTGTTTACAATTGAAGGGGGTATGAACAGTGTACTGGCAGCGCTGGTCGGTGCAGTATATGGAGTTCCTCTGTTGATCATGCAATATAAGGTGGGTTATGCCATGCCCTACGAACCTGACGATTTTGGAATTGCCATCAGTGAAGTGATCTATCCTTCATACAGCCTGGGACTGATCCTGGGGACAATCATAATTGTGATGCTAACGGCTACTATCGTAAGCTACATACCTGCCCGGAAAATAGCCAAAATGAATCCAACGGATGCTATAAAAGGAAAAATACAATGATTAAGTTTTTAATAAAAGGATTGATCAGGGACAGAAACCGAAGTATGTTCCCGATACTTACGGTAACGGTAGGGGTGTCGCTGACCGTTTTAATACATTGCTGGGTTACTGGGATATTCAGTGATATGATCGATGTGAATGCCCGGTTCTCAACCGGTCATGTTAAGATCATGTCACAGTCCTATCTGGAAAACATTGACCAATCACCAAATGATCTGGCTTTAATGAATGCTGAAGATATAATTGCTGAGGCAGAATCCATTTTTTCGGATATGAATTTTACGACCCGGATCCGTTTTGGCGGATTGCTTGATGCTCCGGATGAAAATGGTGAGACCAGATCACAAGGAACCGTAATGGGCCTCGGAATTGATCTTTTTTCAACTAATTCAGGGGAAATAGACCGGATGAATATTCAAACCTCCCTGATGGCAGGAGAAATTCCCAATGAATCGGGTGAGATTTTGATAAGTAAGGAATTTGCAGATAATCTGGAAGTGAAATTAGGCGATCCGGTCACCCTCATCAGTTCCACCATGTACGGAAGTATGGCCATGCAGAACTTTACGGTTGTGGGAATGGTGGAATTCGGGATGTCTGCAATGGACAGAGGAGCAATTATTATCGACCTTGCTGATGCACAATATGCATTGGATATGGTGGATGCGGCCAGTGAGATCGTTGGATATTTTGACGATGGGATTTATGAGGATGAGCAAGCTCAGCTGGTGGTAAAGGATTATAACGCCCGTTTCCTGGATGTAACCGATGAATTTTCACCAATAATGCAATCACTCAGACAACAGAACCAATTGGATGCCATGTTAAGTTATTCCGAGGCAATGATTGGAATTATTGTATTCATTTTCGTTCTGGCGATGTCAATTGTGCTATGGAATGCCGGCCTGCTGGGTGGAATAAGGAGATATGGGGAGTATGGACTTCGTCTCGCCATTGGAGAAAATAAAGGGCATGTGTTCAGATCTATGATATCAGAGTCCGTAGCGATTGGTATTGCCGGATCTTTTATCGGGTCGATTATTGGCCTGGGATTTGCATTATATCTGCAGGTATATGGATTTGACGTAAGTCAGTTTACTCAAAAGACAACCATGATGATACCCAATGTTTATAGAGCGCATATAACACCAGTAGCCTATTATATTGGCTTTGTTCCAGGTTTGTTCTCGACTGTTCTGGGTACGGCATTGAGTGGAATAGGCATCTACAGACGGAAAACGGCCGATTTATTTAAAGAATTGGAAACCTGAGGAGGGAAAAAATCAGGTAATATTTAAGAACTGAAAATTTTAAAAAAATGAAAAATATACTCACGGGATTCTTATTTGTATCAACTATATCATTTGCCCAGTACCCGGATGGATCTGAATTGCTGGAAAAGATTGATGAGAATATGTCCTCCGACTCCAGGATATTTACCTCAACTATGGTTATTCATGGCCGGAGAGGTAGCCGGAATATAGAGTCGAAAACCTGGTCGGAGGGAGATAATAATTCTTACACTGAATATCTGGCACCGGCCCGGGAAAAAGGTACCAAAATGTTAAAGCTTGAGGATTTGTTATGGATGTATTCTCCCTCTACAGACCGTACCATTAAGATTAGCGGGCATATGCTGAGGCAATCTGTTATGGGATCCGATCTGTCTTATGAAGACATGCTGGATGATAAAAAGATGCAGGAAAGCTATGATGCCGTGGTAAATGCTGAAGAGGATTTCAATGGCGCTTCCTGCTGGGTCATCGACCTTAAGGCTAAAACGGATGATCTCGCGTATGATTCAAGAAAGATCTGGGTCGACAAGGAGAAATATATACCTATGAAACAGGACTTGTTTGCCAAAAGTGGAAAATTATTGAAACGCATGGAAATGAGTGATGTGGTTCGGGTTCAGGGAAGATGGTACCCCAGAAAAATGACTTTCAAGGATATGCTGAAGGACGGAAAAGGAACTGAGTTCGTTGTTACAGAAATTCAATTCGACGTTCCTATTCCGGATGATCTGTTAAATAAAGGATCCTTAAAGAAATAAGTATCGGGTGTATAATAAAAGGAAGACAAAAAGCTCGCAACACAGGATTTTTATTTAACTTAAAGCTTATATTTTTTAAATTGAATCATAGTTTTAGTTTTCAGATATGAAATGAACATGAATTTTCATTTTCTATATTCACAAAAGAGAATGATGAAAATTTGTGTGAGTTCCTGAATGCCTTCAAATTTTTTGAACATTTAGAAATCAAAAAATTTTAAACAGATGAAACCAAAAAGCAATTCCCGCCGGGATTTCATGCGAAAGGGATTAGCATCCTCTGCATTAATTTCAGCAGGTATTTCCAATCCTTTATTAGCTAACAATATGGCATCAGAAGTTAAAATATTAAATCCAAGAAACAGGGTACCGGTGAGTTTTATCATAGATGATTCTACTGCCCTTGTCAACATGGCCTATTTTGGGATTCCTCAATTTGCGGAGGTATTTCCACAGCAATATCTTCAGGATTGGACGAGACTGCCTCGCGAGATACCCGACGATTTTGTCCGGGAATTCCGTGACTGGTGTGGTGAGAACGGGGTAAAAGGGAAATACAGCATGGTGCCATTCCCGGCTTGCACAGGGTGGCTGCACAGGTTTATACCAGGCTGGTCTAAAACTGACCTCGAAGAAAGTCTGAAATTGGTAAGAGATACGATGACCCCGAACTGGGATATCCATCCGGAGATGATCAGTCATACCCGGGTGATCAACACGAAAACCGGTGTGCCTTATCCTTCTGCTACTCCGGAATATATGGAAAACTGGGAGTGGAGCCAGACAAAAAGTGCTGATGAACTGGCTGATTATATTGGCTATGCACTGAATGTGCTTAAGGAAGCCGGTTTATACTGTGAAGGGATCACTACCCCAGGTGGTTTTGGAAGCAAAAATATGGAGAACCTGGCCCTGGGAACACTCGAAGCCCAGAAGGATGTCTATCAAACCGAAGTACCTCATTTTTTCCGAAATATTTATACCGATCCTGGAAAGAGTGTTGAGCCGGAACTGTTTCATGTTAGCGGGATTGGAACAAATGATCCGCGATGTTCGGTTCATATAATCGGTTGTACAGGAGACTGGTTCGGCGGATGGGATGGCCTGAAGCCCGGGGACCCGGATAAGTTCATAAGCCCTGACCTTTCCTCTGGAAGAATGGTGGAAGTGATTGAAAAACAGGAGCCAGCCATTATGGTCTGTCATTGGCCTGGTATTTATTATAATGGCGATAAAATTGGATTTAATGTATTGAAAACTGTTGTTGGAAGGTTGCACAAAAAATATGACCATCTTTATTGGATGACTCTTAGTGAGATCGCCAGATATTGGGCTGCCAAAAAACTGACCGGAATTTCGGCGGAAAAGAGCAGAATATTATTTGATGCTCCATTCTCAACAAAAGAGTTTACCATCAAGATTGATAAAAAAATTAAAGGTGCTGAATTATTGACCGGGAGCAAAACCATCACATTAATAAAGAAAAATTCTGTTTTGGAATTAAGCGATTCAACGTATTATGCTGACAAGAAAGAATCCATTTTGTGCTTTAAACTTCCTAAGGGAAAAAGTGAAATAAACTTAAAATAAATATTTATCATATGATATTTTTGAACCTATTATTGTCAGGCCTGACTTTTCTTATTGCCGGGAATATGGCAGAGAAACCACAATATGAGTGTTATAAAACTGAAGATGAAATTAAGATCGATGGACACATCAACGAGGGTGCCTGGGACCATGCCCCGGAGGCTTTGTTTATAGACATGGATGGATCGGAACCCAGGCAGAAAACTACCTTTAAGTGGCTTTGGGATGATAAATATTTATATGGCGCATTCTATGTGGAAGACGATCATATATGGGCAAAAATGACAGAACGTGATGCGTATCTATGGTATGAAAATGTAGTTGAATTTTTTATAAATGCGGATGGATCATCTAAATCATATATTGAGATTGAAATAAATCCTTTGAATACAATTCTCGACCTTTTTGTATTGAACAAACACAACGATAGGAGCGATATCCGGCAGTTGTGGAAATGGGATTGTGAGGGCCTTTTAAGCGCCGTACAGGTCGATGGTACAATAAATGATCCTTCGGACAAGGACAGTCACTGGACCATTGAAATTGCTATTCCCTTTGACCAGGTATATACTGCACCCAACAATCCACCAAAAGACGGGGATACATGGCACGTGACTTTTACCAGGGGGGAGGGTGATGAAAATCCTGATAAAAAGGAAGCATCCACCTGGACCCCGCCGGGTTTTCATAATCCATTGTCCTACGGTAAATTGAACTTTAGAACTTCAAGGTAGGTAGATAAAAAAAGACCATGCCGCTATCAGCAACATGATCTTTCGTAATTAAGTATAAACTAACCGAGTTTAAATAGTATTATCAATAGTATAAGGCGCCCTGTATTTCCGGGTAAGCATCTTATCTGCTTCCGGATCATTTACAAATTTTTCCTTCTTGCCGTCAAAGGATAGATCCCGGCCCAGCCTGTATGAGATATTAGCCAGTATCGGAAGGTCTGATGAAATAACACCTTCTTCCACAGGACAGGTAAGGTCAGATTTTTTACCGGATCGTAAAGCAGTAATGAAATTCATATAGTGACCGCCTCCACCTGGTGCTGCAAGGTATCCCAGATCTTTACCTTCTTCTGCCGGTTTATCGCTGCTTGGTCCGGGTTCTCCCTTTCGTCCCATATAGGTTTTCCAATCAGAGCCTTTGATTTCCATCCATCCTTCTGTTCCGTAAAAAAGGTTGCCTATTTTCACACTCATGCTATCTTCCCCGGCGGTATATAAGCCCCGTACCTCAAACTGCATGATCTTGCCATCGGCATATTCCATGACTGCGGTTTGCGTATTGGCAGTTTCCTGCGGGCAATCTGTCCATTTATAGTATCCGCCGGAAGAACTGATCTTAACCGGATGTTCATTCTTATTCATACCCCAGCGTGCGATGTCCCACTGATGCGGCCCCTGGTTGCCAATATCTCCATTACCCGTATCCCAGAACCAGTGCCAGTTATAGTGGAATTTCTTTTCATTGTATGGATACATACCTGCTGGTCCAACCCACAAGTCATAATGGACACCTGCCGGAACCTCACTATCCGGAGCTTGTCCAAATGAATCCCTGGGTTTGAAGCAAAGTCCTCTGGCCATGTAAACATCACCTAAGCCTCCATCATGAAGGAACTGCATCGCTTTTCTCACATTTTCAATGGAACGGTTCTGAAATCCCACCTGGACAATACGGTCGTATTTTTCAGCCGCTTCGATCATCTTTCTTCCTTCCCAAACATTATGGTTTGAAGGTTTTTCAACGTAAACATGTTTTCCAGCCTGCACTCCCCAGATCGTGGCCAGGGCATGCCAGTGATTGGGAGCTGCAATGGATACCGCAT
Source organism: Cyclobacteriaceae bacterium (assembly GCA_024644875.1). Lineage (GTDB taxonomy): Bacteria > Bacteroidota > Bacteroidia > Cytophagales > Cyclobacteriaceae > JAGTVG01. The sequence goes on along the minus strand of JAHEGY010000045.1, from coordinate 19,295 downwards.
CTATGTCTTTATCATCATAGACCTTCCTCAGGTCGAATTCTGTTCCTGGTTTTTCACCTTGTATCTCTTCTATAGCCGTTATTCGCTCCGCCCATAAGTTTTCATCGATATCGCATATGGTTTTTATATATACATTATCTACGGCAGCCATAGAAGCCCATCTCCGGAGATGCCCGAATCCTTGTCCCCTTACACCGATTACACTCATATTGATACGGTCGTTGGCACCCAAGATGTTTTTGTAGTTCTTGGCGGAAAGGGGTAGGCTGCTTGCCGCCATCGACAGGCCTGTAGCACCAATAGCTGATTTTCTGATAAATTTACGTCGTGATGTGTTCATATTAAAAATATTTGATTGTCAAAAAAAAGGATATTCAAAAATCGTTCTTTAAAAATCCAATTTAATTTGCAGAATTACAATATTGTGATGTGATTAATTAGATCATTATACCGCAGTCCACCCGCCATCAACAAGAATGGTGGTCCCGGTAATTAAGGATGAGGCCTGCGAAGCCAGAAAGACTACGACACTTGACACTTCCTGGGGTATGCCAATCCTCCCCAGTTTTATCTGAGACAATACATTTGCCTTGAAATCCGGATCTTTCAGCCAGGGTTCTGTACCAGGGGTCTCTATAAAAGTCGGGGCCACAGCATTAACATTTATATTGTACTTTGCCCATTCCACCGCGAAACATTTGGTCAGATGACTGATTCCTGCCTTGGTCATGCAATATACCGATTCAGATGGCAGGGCGATATATCCAGCCTGGGAACCGAGGTTGATTATCCTTCCGGAATTATTTTTGATCATATGCTTCCCAACCTCCTGGCTGGTAAAGAATGTTCCTTTCAGGTTTACATTAATCGTATGGTCAAAATCTTCCTCAGTGTAATCTTCAATCAGATTAGCTGGAGCTATGCCCGCGTTATTTACCAGAATATCGATACGCCCGAACTCTTCAATAGTATCAGCTACGGCTTGTCTGATCTCATCCAAACTGGCTACATCCATCTGCAAAGGCAGGACTTCGCGGCCCAAGGATCTGATTTCTTCCGGTACCTGGTTGTCGCTGTTGATATCTCTTAATCCCAGTGCAATATCAGCCCCTGCTTCTGCGAGGGCAAGAGCACATGATCTTCCTATACCTTTCGCACCACCTGTAATAAGTGCGACCTGTCCTTTAACATTAAAATCAAGTAATTGTCCCATAGTTTAAAATTTATAATTGAAGCTAAAAAAATAAGGCTTTTAATAAAAATATTGGGTAAGGAAAAAATTAAGGATTAATTTAATGGGTTGATTTTTAATTAATAGCGGAACTAATTTTTAGAACTACGATGAAAAACAGTGAACTAAAGTCGTCGAGAAGAAGGTTTTTAAAAACGACAGGATCAGTGGCTGCAGGATCAGCCCTGGCTATGAATTTTATTTCAGGCAAATCAGCATTTGCCATGAATAACGATACGCTTAAAGTGGGAGTGATCGGCTGTGGTGGCAGGGGAACTGGTGCAGCAAATCAGGCTTTAAAAGCAGATAATAATGTGGTACTGACAGCCATGGGAGATGCTTTCGAGGATCGTATATCTAAAAGTCTAGAAAATCTGAAGAAAGAAAGGGGAGATCAGGTACAGGTTGATGCATCCCATCAATTTGTTGGATTTGATGCCTATAAAAAGGTATTGGCTTCCGATATTGACGTGGTTTTACTGACCACACCCCCAAGTTTCAGGCCAGCCATGTTGGAGGCTGCCATCGCAGCAGGCAAGCATGTGTTTTGTGAAAAACCAATGGCTGTAGATGCCCAAGGTATTCGAAGGGTAATCGCTGCGGCTCAGATTGCAAAAGAGAAGAAAATATCACTTGTTTCCGGTTTCTGCTGGAGGTATCATACCCCTAAACGTGAGGTTTTTCAAAGAATACATGATGGAGCAATAGGAGAAGTACAAGCGGTGTATAGTACATACAATACAGGAACCTTATGGTCTATCCCGTACGAAGAGGGCTGGACTCAAATGACCAAACAGATGCGTAATTGGTATTACTATAATTGGCTATCAGGTGATCATATTGTAGAACAAGCCATTCATAGTATTGATATGGGATCATGGGCCATGAATGATATGCAACCAAAATCCGCTATGGGGACTGGAGGGCGTCAGGTAAGGATAGAGGAGATCTATGGAAATATATATGACCATTTTGCTGTAGAATTTGAATATGCGAACGGGGCAAAAGCTTTCCATATCACCAGGCAACAGAAGAACTGTTCACGTTCATACCATGTCGAAGTATGGGGTACAAAAGGAAAAGCCATTATCGATGTGATAAAAAGAATCGATGAGATAACGGGCGAAAACCCATGGCGTTACAGGGGCGATGGCAACGACATGTACCAGCAGGAACATGATGAACTATTTGCTTCCATCAGGTCTGGAAACCTGATGAATGATGGGGATTGGATGGCCCAGAGTAATATGCTGGCCATTATGGGACGTATGGCAGCTTATACCGGTCAGACCATTTCTTATGAGGATGCCTTAAAATCCAAAGAGATCCTGGGGCCTGCAATTGATAAATACTCCTGGGATCTCGAATACGAAGGTCCTCCGATAGCTATGCCCGGAATGACAAAATTTAAATAGTAATTCAAAAAAAGAAAATAATATGCAACGCAAAGAATTCATTAAAGCAAGTGCCGGATTAGTAGGACTGTCGATGGTGAATCCCTTATCGATCACAGGTGCAACAAACAAATCTGCATTTGCAAAGCCTGATATCAAAATATGTCTTAAATATGGAATGGTAAAGGGAAACATGTCGGTATTGGAAAAATTCCAGCTGCTGAAGGATATCGGATTTGATGGTGTTGAAATGGATAGTCCGAATAATCTTAATAATGATGAGGTTATAGAGGCAAGTAAAAAAACAGGGCTTGAAGTACCCGGTGTTATTAACTCGGTTCACTGGAAAAGCCCCATGTCCCATCCGGATGAGAAGGTTAGGGCCCAATGTGTGGAAGCTATGAAAACCTCCCTAAACGATTGTAAGGCATATGGAGGCACCACTGTATTGCTTGTTCCCGGAGTAGTCAATAACGAAGTTTCCTATGATGATGCTTATAAACGTTCCCAGGAAGAGATCAGGAAATTAATACCCTATGCCGAGGAAACCGGAATAAAAATAGCAATTGAAAATGTCTGGAATAATTTCCTGATCAGTCCAATTGAAGCGGCCAGGTATATCGATGAACTGGATAGTAAAATGGTAGGTTGGTATTTTGATGTAGGAAATATAGTACGATATGGATGGCCTGAACAATGGATACACATACTGGATAAAAGGATTATGCGAATCGATGCAAAGGAATATAGCAGGAAAAAGCAATCCGAAGAAGGGATATGGAAGGGCTTTGAGGTTGAACTGATGGAAGGAGATTGCAACTGGCCGGCCGTCATGGAAGCACTGGATGATATCGGGTACAATGGTTGGGCTTCGGCAGAAGTACCGGGAGGGGACAGAAAAAGACTGGAGGATATCTCAAAGCGTATGCAGAAGATCTTTAAGGGATAAGCTAAATTAATGGTTCCATCCCCAGGCCTGGAGTGTCCCAGGACATAATGTCTGGTCCGCAATAGCTGTATCCGCCAATGACAGGGTCTGATGATAATAAAAGGGGCGTATCCAGATCGATATATTTTATAGGAGCATATCCCATGGCTATGGCAACAGAGCAGCCCATAGCTATCCTGGTTTCCACCATTCCACCGATCATCAATTCATAGCCCATTGATCTTGCGGTTGAGCAAATATCAAGGGCATTGAATACCCCTGTTTTCATTATTTTCAGGTTCACAACATCAGCCGAGTTATATTTAATCACCTGCTGAAGGTCCTGCCTGGAAAACACGGATTCATCAGCAGCGATGGGTACATTTAATAGTTTTTTTAACCTCCCCATACCAATAAAATCGTAACGATTCAATGGTTGTTCCAGGAGAATAATATCACAATCCTTTGCCAGTAATTCCCTCGTAAATTCAAGCGTTTGGTTTTCTTCAAATGCCTGATTGGCATCTATAATGAACTGAATATCAGGATATTTTTTGTTAATTTCCGATATAAGATTGATTTCCTTGTCATGATCGGAACCTACCTTGATCTTTAGGGTTCGGAAGCCTTTTTTTACCCATTTATCGGCTAATTCCAGCGACCTCTCATGTGAAAGAATAGGTATGGTAATATCAGTCTGAAGGATTTCCTCATTCAAGCCCCCAAAATAAGACCACATTGGTGTTTCCAGGGTCCGTGTCAACGCATCCAGCATGCTGATCTCTATTCCACATTTAACTGATGGACTGCCAGGAAGTGCTTCTTCGAGTATATGACTCAAAGCACGAATATTATTTAATGATTTGCCGATCAGCTCAGGTGAAACTTCATTAAATCTTTCTATGCAGACCTCTTTGGTCTCCCCCGCAAGTTCGGGAAAAGGGGTGATCTCTCCATAGCCTTTCATCCCGTTATCCAATGTTAAGGAGACCAGAAGGCTTTGTACTTCCTGCACACTGCCTTGTGAAATAGTGAAAGTATCTGTAAGGCCAACATTCAATGGCCGGATATCCAGAGTTTCAAGTATAAGTGCTTTCATGATCAAAAAAATGAAAGTAAAGATACAGAATACAACCTAAAAAGACCTAAGAAATCAACCTCATGGATGTAATAGGACAAATAATTGATTTCAAGAGGCAAAATAAAGTGGAATAGGAAATAAAAAGAAAATCCCGCTGGTTAGGCGGGATTCATAGCTATCGTTTTTGACAATTTGGCTTTAATCGTTTTAAAACAAAGCTTATACTAATTATCGCTGATCTTTTTCTTATTAAGTTCTGGTTGATCGGGCCCTACATTGTTTAAGATAGATTTTTATACATCCTTATCTCAAAAGGATTGTAAAATACCTTTTTCTCTCTTTGTGCAAATTCCTCTAAAAATGTGATTAGCTCGTGAACGCTTAGGTTATATCTTTTGCTGGGTTGGTGTACTTTGTTGATTCCTTTTTCTAATAAAAATTCATACGCTTTCATACTACCTTGTTTATTGTTTTGTACTTTTATATACGATTATTTAACGAAAGGAAACCCCTGAAATTGTTATATTTCAATTCAATTTAGAAATAATTATTTTCTATCAGTTTTATTCTACTTTATAATTTCCATATATACTTGATTATCAATAATATATATTTTGATAATTGAATTTTAAAATGAATAAAAAAAATGCACTGAAGAGTGCATTTTATAAGGACTATTGGCTTTAAGTTCCTGAATTAATCTTGAAATAGTTATATAAATATTTTTTACAGCACCAAGAACTGTCTCAAAAAATTCCGGCTGATGAGTATTGAATTCTGTATGTCGGTCTCGGACTCTTCAAAAGCCCGGTCTTCCACTTCAATGCAACATGGGCCACGATAACCGACACTGGATAAAGCTGAGAAAAAGTCAGACCATCGTACATCACCCAGGCCAGGAAGCTTCGGTGAATGGTATCGCAAAGGATAGGCCATAATTCCATGCTTGTCCAATTTATCTTTGTATAACTTTACATCTTTTAGATGTATATGGTGCAGACGGTCCTTGTAATTAAATATTGGCTGTATCTCATCCATTTGCTGCCATACCAGATGTGAGGGATCATAGTTTAATCCAAAATTCTTATTTGGAATGATCTCAAACATCTTATCCCAGATGACAGGTGTTGTGGCCAGGTTTTTGCCTCCAGGCCATTCGTCCTTTGTGAAGATCATTGGACAATTCTCAATACCGATATTTATGCCCATGCTATCAGCATATTCAATAATTGGCGGCCATTTATCCTCGAATAATTTCAAATTATCTTCTATACTTTTCTTCGGATCTCTACCGATAAACGTATTTACAACTGGTATTCCCAGCTTTGATGCAGCAGCAATCACCTTTTTTATATGTTCAAAAGCCTTTTCAGAAGTTTCTTCATCCGGATCCAATGGGTTTGGGTAATATCCCAATCCGGAGATATATATCCCTTTTTCCATCAGGAAATTATTGATATAATGGATCCTGGCATCATCCAGTTCCTCCACATTGATATGTGTAACCCCGGCATATCGTCTTTCAGCTTTGCCTACAGGCCAGCACATAATCTCAACGCATTTGAACTTTTTCTTGCTGGCAAAGGTGATAACCTCTTCAAAGCTTTTATCTGCCATAATGGCGCTAACAAAACCTAAATCATGCATAATATATCTTCTTTAAATACTTATTGTGTCTTTATATTGAACCTGCAATTCTCTCAATTCCGCTTTTAATGATTGGATGAGTCCTTCATAATCGGGATTTTCGATGAGATTATTCATCTCGGAAGGGTCGTTCTTCAAATCATACAACTCCCAGGCATCGATGTCGTGGTAGAAATGGATCAGTTTATATTGATCATTACGGATACCATAGTGTCTTTTTACACTATGTGCTCCCGGGTACTCATAATAATGATAATACAGTGATTCTCTTAAATCACCCGGATCTTCTTCCTTTAATAGTGGGAGAAGGGATAATCCCTGCATGTCCTCCGGTATCTCCACACCGGCCAGGTCCAGGAATGTGGGGGCAAAATCCAGGTTCTGTACCAGTTGTGTCACTATTTTCCCTCCAACCGTCATGCCAGGAAAACGCATCAGGAGAGGCATTCTGAAGGATTCTTCATACATGAATCTTTTATCAAACCAGCCGTGCTCACCCAGGTAAAATCCCTGGTCTGAAGTATAAACAACTAGGGTATTCTCACTTAAATTCATTTCATCAAGTACATCAAGCACTCGTCCGACATTTTCATCCACAGAGGCAATACAGCGCAGGTAATCTTTAATATACCGCTGGTATTTCCAAATGGCTGTTTCCTCCTCAGTCATGGTACCACTGGTATAGATTTCATTCCTGGGATTATAAAATGCATCCCAGACCTCCTTTTGTTCATCAGTAAGCAGTTTCCCGTAATGCCATGCATAACCCTTATCAGCCCAGTTATCTACATTCGGATCATCAGGTAAAACTTTCAGGTCCCACTGATCTCTCATATCCCGGGCCACTTCCATAGCCTGTTCCGCAGCTGCGGCAGACCTGGTTCTATAATCATCAAAATAATTTTCCGGTACGGGGAGATCCTCGCCGTCAAACAGGGATAAATGTTTTAAATTCGGCATCCAGTTACGATGAGGAGCTTTGTGATGAAGTAAAAGACAGAATGGACTTTCGTCATCATTTCTCGATTTTAACCAGTCAATTGCAATGTCAGTGGTTATATCTGTTACATATCCTTCGATCTGAACAGTATCTTTCTCACCTATAAAGAAAGGATTATAATACTCTCCCTGTCCTCTCAGAATATTGAAATAATCAAATCCTGTTGGTGTGGACTTCAGGTGCCACTTGCCCACCATGGCTGTTTCATATCCAGCGTTCTGCAATAGTTTAGGGAAAGTTTGCTGGGAGCCGTCAAATGAGAGGAGGTTATCCAAAACACCATTCAGGTGACTGTGCTTCCCGGTCAGTAAAACAGCCCGGCTCGGGGCGCAAATGGAATTCGTGACAAAGGAATTTTCAAACATAACACCTTCTTTGGCCAGGCGGTCGATGCCCGGAGTCTGAATAAGGCCATGACCAAAGGCACTGATTGCCTGGTAGGCATGATCGTCTGACATGATAAAAACGATGTTGGGTCTTTTTTGAACAGTTTCAACGGGTTTTGAAGTGCATCCAAAAACCAGAAATCCTATTATTAAATATGGAAAGATTCTCATTCTAATACGTTTTATTAAAAAAGCAACATCCAAACAGGCCGGTAATTTAAAACAATTGCTTAAAAATGTGAAAGAGAATATATACTGATTTATTATTGCTGGTCATTTAACCGGTATTCATCTCTTTCTTTACTCTCATTCAGCATATCATCGACATTGTCCAGTTCCGGTGATTCTTCCACGGCTGTCCAGTCAAAATCTTCATCAAACGGATCCAGGGCTTCCTGCGGTTTGAATATCCTTTCATCAACGCTCAATGCCGAATAGGGGGTAAAATCAGGTTCGCCGGTAAAAAAATCAGCCAGATCAGTAGCGCCTGCATCATATTGATTCAGATAAGGGAGACCCAGTATATTCCAGAAGGTTTTAAACAAACTCCCAAAACTATAATGCATATGGCTGACATAATCTCGTTTTACATAGGGAGAGATCACCATCAGCAAACTACGGTGCGCATCAATATGGTCAACCCCGTTCTGGGCATCATCTTCTGTAATTACGATCATCATATTTTTCCAGTAAGGAGTATGTGACAGGAATTCGACAATCCTGCCTACGGCAAGGTCATTGTCGGCCATATAACTCTCCCGGTATGGAAATCCAGCTTCAGGCCGGTCGTCGGCACCATGATCATTGGGAATAATGACAGTAATCAGAGATGGCATCGGATCTTTTCCATTCATCCATTTCTCACTAAATTCCTGTATAAACATATCAATTCTGAACTGATCGGGAATAGCCATATTATAGGTGGGATAGGTTCTTGAAGTCCTTTCAAAAATAGGTTGAGGGACCGGGAAGTTTATATAATGCCTGATGCCTGTATATTTGAAATCAGGTTGATAGGAGGCTGGTTCGAACATAATACTGAACCCGAAGTTAAAGAATTCCTTACCATTTCTTTCCAGGTGATCCCACATGGATCCTGCTTCATTATAATCTTCGGGATATATCGCACCTGCTGATCCATTCATGGCGTAAACACCTGGAGCTTTAGAATCAGACTTGAAAGTTCTGTTGCCTCCATAACTGGCTGCTGTGCTTGTTTCCACCCATTCATTGGGATAGGTATTTACCAGCCATCTATGACCGTCGGCGGATACATCCGCATCGACGTAGAAATTATCTGATATGCCAAATTCTTTTGCAAGCTGTAAATGGTTGGGCATTACCGTTAGATTATCGATGGATTCTTCCATTCCCTTATATCTAATAGAAACATTTTTACCATACCTGGCCAGTTCTTTCATTCCCTTACCTTTTTCAACTTGCCCGAATACCTCATCATAGGTCCTGTTCTCTTTTGATATAAACACAATATGCTTAATTGGTGAGCTCCTTTCACCGGGGTATAAAGGCACAGGATTGTTTTGTCGCCACTCAAATTCCTGAGAGCTGGATTTTAGCATTCTGAAATTGTTTTCGATCACCTTTTCAGAAAGAGCTTTTAGTTCATCCTCCTCCGGGATAGCAAAAACCGATACCGAACCCCGCATCAGGTTCCCGATATAGCTGCCATATAAAAAAGGATCGAATTTCGACCCGGCATTAGGCCCGCTTCCATATCCTTTCGCATTGGCTACCACAAGATGCTTTCCGTCAGGCGTAACTTTAAGTTTGGAAGGAAACCAGCCTGCCGGGATATGGCCAAGGACTTTGAGCGTTTTAGTATCTATCACTCCAATAGCGTTAATACCCGCTTCGGCAACATATAATCGTTTATGATCGGGTGACAAGGCAAGTCCGAAAGGAATAATACCCCTGAAAGATTGAATTCTTTTATCCGGTTTTAACTCGATTTCATGTAAAACAGTATCTTGCTTAATATCGATTACGGATATATTGTCATTGTTGCCATTACTGACAAATACATAATCATCAGTTGCTACCAGGGAATTAGGGCTGGAACCGCCAACTGCAGGGATCCCTTCAACCAATGCGCCTACGAGATGTCCTGTTTTGATTTTAGCGGTTACTTCCGGTTTATCGGATTTCTGCAGATCAATGGTGAATACGGAAAATGCCTCCGGTGAATTGACCTCTCCCAATCCTGGAACTTCAAGAGAATCGGTTTTAATGCCTTTTTCAGCCTCCTCAGTATTATATCCGAATGGAGGAAATTTCAATCCGGTATCTTTCATGTTTTCCGGTTCGATACCCTTGATCTTCTCGTAGGCAAACATGCCTACATTCGCAACAAAAGCCTTTCTATTATCAGGAGACAGGGTTATTCCGAATGGGTAACGGCCGACGGGAACATTATGTAAAATTATTTTCTGCTCCACATCTATTAGAATCACGCGAAAGTTGATCTGGTCGACAGCATAGAGTGTAAGTCCATCCTTACTTAATACCATATCACCTATATAACCATGAGAATAATCATGATCAGCATCCACGAATGCACAATCGATATATCCTTTAGGATCCCCGTTCCTCAAATCAAATATGAAGATCTTGTTCTCCTGTCCACCGGCAACATAAACAGAACTGTTGTCATTGGAAATGGCAAGTCCCATAAACACAGAGGCAAGAACACCTTCATCCGTTGAAGGACCAGGAGGGATTTGCTGTATCTGGGGCTTTTCAGAAGTAATATCCCTCAGAATACTTATTGATAAGGGATTTGTTCCGGAATTTGATGTAACAGCGATTTTTCCATCAGGACTCAGAATCAATCCATAGGGGTGGGGGGCAACCTCATATGTTAAACCGGGTGGAGTAATAAATCTTCCATTCGGTAAAACAGTTTTTCCCTCTTTGTTGATTTCAACATACATGTCTCCTGCCGGGGCGGTCATTATCCATGGGTCGATCTTTTCCGGCTGGCATCCCAGTATTACAATAGATAGTATAAAACAGATTTTTTTCACAAGGTTAAATTCACAGGGTTAAATTCATAGTATTTAGTTCACAGAGTTTAATTGACACGATTAAATTCATAGATTTTAATTCAGAAGATTATATTCATGAGTTTAATTCAAAGGATTAAATTCACAGAGTTAGATTCACAAGGTTAAAATTTTTATATGAGATTTTATGATTCATTTCAGTCAATGTTTTCTTTCTCAAAGTCGCTTTCATTAACCCACCCGGCCTGAACTTCCTCGCCGGCCATGAATCTTTCATAGAAATTCTGGTCTGCCTCATTGGAGTAAAGATAACTGTCGAAGATATCTCCATTTCCTGCCATCCTGGGATCCTCCTGATCTTCCAGTTTGCTGGCCATATCCAATTTAAGTTTATCCATGATCTCCGAATAGCTTAGATTCAGAGCCAGGTTGTTTAGGCAGTAAGGATCTTCTTTAATATTATATAATTCTTCTTCTATACGCCTCCCAAAATTCAATTGCCAGTATTCGCTTTCACCTTTATTTCTTCTATCATTTAGAATTACTGTTTTTGTTGGACTCCCATCTGTATTAAGATACCCGGTTTCCGGATTGCCAGCCGGCCAGCGGTCTGTTTTAAAATTCCTCAGGTAAAGGTAACCATCTTTAATAATTCCCCTGACGGGATAGCCCACATCACCGGGGCGACCGACATCGTGTTTTTCCTTGCCAAGCAGCACAAAATTTCTAGCCGGATTAACCTGACCATCATTCTTTGAGTTAAAAATGTCGGTCAGACTAGTTCCTTCTATGGCTGCCATGCCTGACATTGTTTCTGGAATTCCTGCCAGATCAAGGAATGTAGGGGCAAAGTCAATGAAATTCACAAAATCTTCTACCGTACGTCCAGGATTATTAATGCCATCTTTCCACATTATCGCCAGTGGCAGATGGTTGGAATATTCATAAACCTGTCCTTTTACCCTTGGAAAGGGCATTCCATTATCAGCGGTTACAACAACAAGGGTATTATCCAATTCTCCCTTTTCTTCAAGTAAGGCCAGCATTTCCTGGAGGTGCTGGTCAAACCACTCAATTTCATACGCATAGTCCAGGATATCCACCTTGATGCTGTCCACTTCCGGCCAGAAAGGAGGTACTTCTTTTATCTCCTCAATCGACTTACCTCCATATTTAATACCTGCCTTAAATTCATAGGCTCTGTGGGGCTCCGTACTTCCGTACCAGAAGCAGAAGGGCTTTTCATCGGGTCTTGATTCCAAAAAGGCTTTGAAATTAGCAGCATAATCATTTGAATTAATGAATTTTGCTGGTGCTTCCAGTGTATGATCATTAAAAGGGATGCCGGTAAGCTGGCGTTTTTTTCCATCAATTTCTCCCGGGATGCCGGGTCCCCATCCTTTTGCTGTATAGCCGACAAAATATCCGTTCTCACTTAATGATTCAGCGTAGGTCTTAAATTTCAGAGGGAAGAACGGCCAGTGGTTGGCGGCTTCCTCCAGTTGCCAGGAATTACGGCCAGTGAGGATACAGGATCGGGAAGGAGCACATTTTGCGTTCGGTGTATAGCAATTCATAAAGAGGATACCTTCGCGGGCAACACGGTCAAAAGCAGGTGTTTTTACCCAATTCGTACCATATGCACCCATATGTGGGAAGGATGCATCATCCGCAATGGCAAATAAAATATTTGGTCGCCGCTCACCCGGATCTGAAGGAGGATGGCAATAAGAAAACAGGTGAGTCAGGCAATAAATAATGATAAAACGCTTCATGATTTTCAAGTTATACAATATCCCGTGAAAGTATCGATATTAAATCTTAAAAGTATATGTTGCATTTGAAATTCCAAAATATATATTATACCAGTTCTGCGTTTAAATATTATTTATTTTAAATTTACATTGTATCTCTTTGTAATATTTTTTAATAAAAATTTCGGTTACTGATTTTTATGATAAGCATATTCCGAACTTTCACTTTTTTATATAAATATTGATTTCAAATACTCTAGAAGGAATAATGAATAGAATTTCAGAAATATTACTAATAGCAATAGCGGGAGCGCTAACTATTATATCGTGCACTGAAGATCCTCAAGATCTAAGTGAAGATTTAATTCTTGAAGAAAACTGGCAGGTATTTTCATCAGCTGATGTGTCCGATGACGGAAGTATTATTTCCGAACCTGATTTTATGACAGATAGGTGGTATAATACCACAGTTCCGAACACAGTGCTTTCTGTTTTGGTACAGAATGGCGTCTATGAGAATATATTTATGGGTGATAATTTTGATAAGATTCCTAAGGAACAGTTTGAGATCCCATGGTGGTACCGGACATCTTTTAACCTCGACACGAAAGATAGCAAGGAAAACTATCAACTTATTTTTGAGGGCCTCAACTATAAAGCGAATATCTGGTTGAATGGAAACTTAATTGCTGGATCGAAAGATGTTGAAGGATGTTTTAGAATTTTTAATTTCCAGATTACAGATCATTTGCGTAAGGGAGAGAATGTACTTGCTGTAGAGGTAATACCACCTGTCCGAGGCGATCTGACAATTGGATTTGTAGACTGGAATCCCTGGCCACCTGATAATAATTTAGGTTTGTGGAGGCCTGTAAAATTATTAAAATCAGGTCCTGTTTCCATGAAGCATGTATTTGTGAAACCAGATTTGAATACGGAAACACTGGAAGAGGCTACATTAACCATCACCGCTGAATTAACGAATCATGCCAGTTCCGAAGTTGAATGTACAGTTCGGGGAAATATTGAGGATATATCTTTTTCTCAAGATATATCTTTAGAAAGCGGAGAAACCAGAAAGGTAATATTCAGTCCGGAAAATACTCCGGGCCTGAATATTAAAAATCCACGGATCTGGTGGCCTAATCATTTGGGAGATCCTGAAATGTATTCTATGGATATGAACATTTCCATTGATCAGAATACATCAGATCACGCTTCCGTCAGGTTCGGGATCAGGGATGTAAAGGATTATATTAATGAAAACGGGCATCGTGGCTATAAAATTAATGGTAAAAAGGTACAGATTATGGGTGCTGGCTGGGTGGATGATGTTCTTCTTGCTGATCCGGATGAAAAAGTTGAAGCACAACTTAATTATGTGAAGCAAATGAACCTGAATACTATTCGCCTGGAAGGATTCTGGGGAAGAAATCAGAAAATATATGAAATGGCCGATGAAAATGGGATCCTCGTAATGATTGGCTGGAGTTGCCAATGGGAGTGGGAAGGATATTGTGGCCGGAAGGAAGAGGAATTTTTGATGATCAATACTCCGGAAGAGTTTACCGCCCATGCCAGAGCGTATATGGATCAGGTAAAATGGTTGCGGAACCATCCCAGTGTATTCTTATGGGTTTACGGCAGTGATAAGCTATTGCGACCTGAACTGGAGACACTATTGAATAAATCCATATTGGAAGAAGATGGCACCAGGCCTATTTTGGGCAGCTGCAAGTACCAGGAAAGTGATGTTACCGGACCTACTGCTGTGAAAATGTTAGGACCATATCACTATGTTACCCCTAATTACTGGTACCTGGATACGGAAAATGGAGGAGCTTATGGCTTCAATACGGAAACAGGTCCGGGTTTACAACCTCCTGTACTGGAAAGTATCAAAAAAATGATCCCGGAAAAAGACCTCTGGCCAATGAATGAAATATGGGATTATCATACCGGTAGAAACGAATTTGCATCATTTGAGTTATGGATAAATCCTTTTAAAGGTAGATATGGAGAATCAGCTGATGTCGAAGAATTTGCTCTTAAAGCCCAAATGTCTAACTATGAAGCTGTAAGGGCCATGTTCGAAGCTTTTGTTGTGAATAAGCACAACGCTACTGGCGTTATACAATGGATGTTGAATTCTGCTTTTCCTAATATGCTATGGCAACTGTATGATTGGTACCTGAATCCTACTGGCGCATATTTCGGAACGAAGACTGCCCTTCAGCCATTAAATATAATATATAACTATGGAGATAAAGACATATATCTTTCGAATGTGTATAATCACCAAGTAGAAGGCCTTACTGCTGAGATCCGGGTATTTGACATCAATAGTAAAGAGCTTTTTTCTAAAACGCTGAACATGGGAATTCAAGCGAACGCTTCCGAAAAGATATTTGATATGCCCGTTCTTCAGGGCCTGACTACCACCTACTTTTTAGATCTCCGGCTAAAAAACCAGGAAGGGAAAAATATAGGAAGAAATTTTTATTGGCTATCGAACAAGGAAGATGTACTGGATTGGGAAAATACGCAATGGCATGTGACACCAAACAAGTCCTATGCCGACATGACGGGTATTTACAAAATGCCCAAGGCTATGGTTGAAGTAATATTTTCAAGTGCTGAGCTTGGTGACAGGGTGGAAGTGTCAGTGAGTCTGAAGAATATTTCGGATAAAATAGCATTTTTTAATGAACTTACCTTGAAAGATAACAGCGGATCTGCCATCCTGCCAGTTTATTGGGAAGATAATTACGTGACCTTATTGCCAGGTGAAGAAAGGGAGATCATGGGATATGTTAACCGGAAAGATTATAAAGATGATACCATCTCCTTAGCCAGTATATTTTGGAACATGGAAAAATAAAACAAGTATAATTATAAAAAAAAACGAAGGATGAATACCACCGATACACAAAGAAGTTATTTCAAGGTTTTTCTGGTCATACTTATATTTTTTGTTATTTCCTTTTTGACCAACATACTTGGAACCCTTAATCCCAGTGCCTCAGCTAGTTATTCACTGAATGAAACCCTGGCAGGATTCCTGCCTTTTTCCTTTTTTATTGCTTACGGGGTGATGTCAATTCCCTCCGGTTTTCTGGTAGAAAAATACAGGGAAAAGAAAATGTTGATCGTGGCCTTTATCCTGGCATTGATCGGATCGCTTCTTTTCGCCAGTTTTCCAACCTTCCGAATATATATCATTTCGTTATTTACTATTGGAGCCGGAATGGCCATGCTTCAGGTGATTATAAATCCCTTGCTCAGAGTTGCCGGAGGTGAGGAACATTTCGCTTTCTATTCTGTCATCGCCCAGCTGGTCTTTGGATCTGCTTCGTTTGTCAGCCCTAAGATGTATTCCTGGCTCGTTACCGGCATAGCAGATGAGGCAAATACAAATCCGTTTATTTCTACGCTTTCAGGGCTTGTTCCTGAATCCATGTCATGGGTTTCCGTATACTGGGTCTTTGGCCTGATCTCTATAGCCATGGTGGTTTTGATTCTGATGACACGTTTTCCGAAGGTAGAATTGAAGGAAGATGAAAAAGTAGGTACCAGAGAAAGTTATTTTGATCTTTTTAAGAACCGGTATGTCATTCTGTTTTTCCTGGGGATCTTTGCCTATGTCGGGACCGAACAGGGGGTTTCATATTGGATGTCGAAGTTCCTATCCCAATATCATGGGTATGATTATGAAACGGTTGGTGCGAATGCTGTCGCCAACTTCTGGGGATTAATGACGATTGGAGGATTACTGGGTCTTGTTTTACTGAAACTTCTGGATAGTAAACTGGTATTAAGATGGTTTACACTGGCGGCTATTATCAGTCTTCTCTTTGCATTGCTGGGAAGCAGGACCTTATCATTGTATGCATTTCCTCTGGTAGGATTTTTTATGTCAGTCATGTATCCGATTATTATTTCGCTTGCATTGAATTCCGTTTCAAAACACCATGGTTCTTTTGCCGGAATACTGATGACAGGGATAATGGGTGGTGCAGTTGTCCAGTTACTGATTGGAGGTCTGAGTGATCTGACCACGCTAAAGGTCGGGATGATGTTTAATTTCGTTACATTGGCTTATATATTCAGCATTGGGTTATGGGCTAAGCCGCTTGTGTCCAATAAGACCATCAGTTTCAAAAGGAGAAAATCTTGATTTTCAGGTTTTAATTCTATTTCGTTTTTAGACCTATACTTTAACCCAGATCTGTTTCTTATTGCTCTCTATGATCTTTTCACATAATATCAGCTCTCTCAATCCGTCTTTAAAAGTAGGATAAGGTGGATTGGTGGATCTACCATTCCGGACATCTTCATAAATCTCCTTGAATATCTGTTTGCTGGTATCCGGAAAACCTTCATTATGTCCACCCGGAAAAGAAATAATTCCACGACTATCCTTGTCTACCAGGGATGGGTCTCTCATCAGAACCTCATTGGCAGAATCCCTTTTTCCTGTCCAGAGTTCATTCGGGTTCTCAGAGTTCCAGGCAAAAGTGAGACCGGATCCTGCAATTTCCAGCTTTAGCTGATTTTTACGACCTGCCGAAACCTGGCTGACAGTAATTACACCTTTTTTCCCATTATTAAAACGCAACATTACTGTAGCATAATCTTCAGTTTCAATCGGTACATTTTCATAGTCTTCAGGTCTAAGCAATTTCCCGGAATATGTTTCAATGGGTTTAAGTGGTTTCTTCCTCGTAGGATGTATGGTTGCAAAATCGGCCATAACCTCAACTATTTGCAAACCGGTGATATATTCCAATAAATCCATCAAGTGGGAACCAATATCTGCGATTGCCTTGGATTCGCCTGATTTATCCGCCTCAAGTCTCCAGTTATAATCCGTTTCGTAAAACAACCAGTCCTGAAGATAAGATCCGATGACTGAGTAAACTTCGCCCAACTCTCCCTTCATCCGTGCAGCACGCATATGCCTGACAAGGGGGTAATATCTAATATTGAAGTGAACCGCATTGACCAGTCCGGATTTAATGCCCAATTCATTGAGGTAAACGGCTTCATTTATGGTCATTGCGAGGGGTTTTTCGCATACCACATGAATGCCGTGCTTCAAAGCATCTTTAGCCATTGGATAATGCAGGTTGTTGGGAGTACAGATGTGGACACAGTCAATACCGGGATGGTTGATCAACTCATCAAAATCACTATAAAAATGTTTAATCCCAAGTTCTTCGGCTTTTTTCTCTGCTACCTCAAGTGAAACATCAGATATGGCTACCACTTCGATTCCAGGAAGTCTGCGAAGGGCCTCAACATGAGCCGGACCAATAAATCCCAGGCCGGCAACAGCAGCTTTAATAGTATTCATTGAGCATGTGTTTAGATATTTAAATGATAATACATTTAAGTTAAAATCTTATACAATAAAAATAAAATTTCAGGATAGATTTATTCCTGCAGATGTGGTATTTCGGTAAATTCTAAAAATCTAAATAACCTTGGGGTTTAAAAGATTTTATTATAAGTCAGTTAGATATGACAATAGATCCAGGTTGCTCTTCTTGTCTTTAATGATCAGAATATTTAGATCGGTATTGGTAACAAGTTGTTCGGCAGTGCTTCCTAAAAATATGGAGGCAGGTTTTGTTCTACCCTTAGATCCAACCACTATCAGGTGGACCTTTTCTTTTTCTGCTGTCTCGCCTATATTCTTTGCGGTATTGTTTTTCGTATCGAGTGTATAAACCTGTTTGTATTTATCCGGATCTAACTTGGCCTTATCCACCAATTTCAGCATTTTATCCTGTGCGTTTTTCTTCATGATCTTGGCAAATTCATCGAAGGATTTTCCACTGTAATGATATCCTGAAGGTACACTATAAACATGATGAAGCAGCATTTTTGCATCATTGGCACTTCTTATCATTTCAGCTGTTTTGCTGGCATTTAAACTACTTTCATTAAAATCAACAGAAACCATCATGGCAAATTCAGTCTTTAGTGCTTTTTGGAATGAATTTGAAACTAAAGCAACAGAACATTGGGCAAGATTTGCCATTCTTCTGGCTGTTCGACCTGTGCCTTGATCAATTGGTTTCTTGCCCATTACCAGCAAGTCAATTTCTTTTATATTCACTTCTTTTAGAAGAACCTCTTCAGGATTGCCATCCTGTACCAGGATCTCGGAATCAGGAATAAGATCTTTCGCCAGATTGGTTGAGATCTGTTCCTGGATCATATGCTGAATATTCTCATCCAGTGGGGCAAGACAATCAGGATATTTGTCTATGATTTCCGGAGGCCATTCCAGACTTTTAGTAACATGAATAAAATAGATTTTGTCAATTTCAATTTTCGAGCAAATATGAGAGACAAATTGAAACAAGATCTTATCATTATCACTTTGATCTAGTGCAACCAGGATTCTTTTAAACTGATACATTGAATATGATTTAAAATATTAAATATTTGTTTATTAAAACTTTGTCGAAATAGGTGTTGAAAAGATACTAAAGTTTAAAATAGTTCCAAAAAGAACCCCTTTCATTTTTAGTCTAATAATGAATTCTCCGCAATAGTGAAATTCTCAATTGAAACTCAAACTTTTGGGATACTGTTACCGAGAATTCACGATTATTGTTAATAGAAGAAACCACAGTAGAACATCGTGTTATCAATAATAATAATTGATTTAAGGAATTATATTTCCTTGCTGGGAGCGAATAAAAAAAATAGAATATTGCAATCTTTAAGTTGTCAATCAATTACGCCCTCCAGGGTCTTTTTCTGTTTGACTTGACATCTGCATCAGCCAATGCTTCCAGCGCTATATTGGCGTCCTCAACCATCTGGAAGTCATACAT
>JAHEGY010000227.1 GCA_024644875.1 Cyclobacteriaceae bacterium | reverse complement strand
ACTTCCCTGGATCTGACCGGGAATATTGATCTTAATTCATTTCTGGCAACTTTCCCTGTAAAACAATTTGATTCCGGGGATGGTGAAATTGAATTTGATATCAGGTTAACAGGCCGTATCAATGACCTGAAGAATAAAAAAACCAATAGTGTTAAGGCTTCCGGAGATCTTTTCCTGAAACAAGTCAATTTCAAAACAAAATACAGCCCTATTGAATTCAGAAAATTTAATGGTAATTTCTACTTCAATAATCTGGATCTGGCCATTCGAAATTTCAGCGGACAGATTGGTGAAAGTGATTTTGAGGTATCCGGTTTTTTTCGAAATATTATATCTTATATCTTCTACAGGGATAATCCAATCAAAATAATGGCTGACCTGGAATCCAAAAATCTGAACCTAAATGAATTGTTAACCCTTGATTTTTCGGAAGTGGATGAAAACGGGGTAACTGAAGAAGAAGATGAAACATTCCATCTGGCCATTTCTCCCAAGCTGAACATCGATTTCAACTGTGTAATCGACCGGATCACTTTTAAGCGGTTTAACGGTAAAAAAGCAAGTGGAAAACTGAGAATCATTAATCAGAAAGCGGTAGTGGATAACCTCACATTGAATACCATGGGTGGAGATCTGATCCTAAGTGGATCTATCAATGCACAGTCACCTGTAAAAAGAGAATTTCTGGTAGATGGAAAACTGTCCGGTCTGCATATAGATAGCATTTTTTATGTTTTTAAGAACTTTAAACAGGAATTCCTGATGAGCCACCATCTGCAGGGACAGATCTATGCTGATGTTAACACCTATTTCGTTTTAGATGATAACCTGAAGTTTTATAGTAATACCCTGACGTCATTTATTGAAGCTCGTATTATAGGCGGGGAGCTTATTGATTTTGAACCCATGCAGAACCTGTCAAAATATGTTAAGGAAGAGGATCTGACGGAACTTCATTTTTCGGAATTAAAGAATGATATTCAGATCATTGACCGGCAGGTAATCATCCCTGAAATGGAAATAATTTCCAATGCATATCATATCTATGTCTCCGGAACCCATACCTTCGACCAGGATATTGATTATCACTTCCGTATCCCGCTTGATCAGTTCAGAAGGCCGGATCGTGATTCCAGGTATGGAGAGATAGCTGAAAATGGTTCCGGTCCACCCAGCTTATTTTTAAAGATGCTGGGGACAGCAAAAGATTATGAAGTTTCCTTCGACTCGAGGGCAGTTAAAGATAAGATCAAAAATGATCTTAAAGAGGAAGGAGATGAATTGAAGGATATTCTGAAGGGTAAAAAAGCAAAGAAAAGGCAGGAAGTGGAGTTAGAAGAGGATGAATACTTTGATTTTGACGGATCCTAAATCCCCGCATAGATCATTCTTAATTCATATAACCTGCCAGGTCACCGCGACCGGCCGCCTTCCTGACATAGTCATTCAGGTGGGGTTTTGCCGGAAGGGTGACCAATCCTGACAGGTAGTTTGATTGTCTTTGATAATTACAATTTTAGCGGTTGAACCCATATATCTGGTATAAGAACAAGGACTTGTAGTGATCCCTTCCTCAATATTTAAGGAGCAAATAATCATATCACTATGATTTATATGCGTATTCATTATTCTTTGTAAGGTATAACTCGATCTCCTGAATCATCCCCATGGTCAGAGGTTTATGTAAATATCCCTTGACACATGGAAATTGTTTGGCCTGCTCCCGGTCCTTTTCAGCAATGGAATTGGTCAGCAAGAACAAGGTGATCTTTCGCCTGTAACTTTCTTTTAGCTTGACATACTCTGAAAGAAAATCCCAGCCTTTCATATCATAGAGATTAAGATCCAGAAAAATTAAATCCGGATAATCCCCCTGTCGCATTGAACTGTTCGACTTCAGGTACTTCAGTGCAGCCTTTCCTGAGTAAAAGCTGTCAGCCTTTTCTGCCAGACCTGAGTGCTCTACAATTTTTCCTGTAATGTAATTGCTCAATTCGTCATCATCTACGATCATTAATTTATTTACTGGTATCATAGCTTTGTATTTAATGTTTTAGGTTACATAGCTATATGGAAAAAGCATGCCAACCGGGAAAACATACCCTCAATCGCGATAAAAGGGATTTTCGGTTTGCCAAATTGTCCTAAAATGAAAATAATTCCCAAATTGGGACTATAATTAGTGCCTGGGAATGGGTTTTGCGACAGACGGGATTATGTGTTGTATACAACCTGCAGAAGGGGTAATGATGATTGAGATAAGAAAAATACACCTGCACCAGTATCGGGTCAAAGGCTTATCTGAGCAGGTACATCTTCCCGAAACCTTTGGTAAAACCACGGTCACCTGAAGTTTCACGATGTTTGAATTCCTGTTCAGGGGAATTTAGTATTACCCTGTACAGATATACACCATTGGCGAGCTGGTCTCCATATTCGTCGCGGCCATCCCAGGCATAATCGGTAATGTTATTGCCGATGTGTATTGACCCGATCTCGTCCTGCATGATCTCACGGACCACCTTGCCGCTGACGGTCATGATCTGGATCTTATACTGATCCGGGATGACGCTTCCCGTCAGGGTAAACACAAACCTTGTGGAGGTGGAGAATGGATTCGGATAGGGATAGAAATTCGTTATCTGGGATTCATTAATGACCTCAAAACGGACCTGATATGGCTCAGCACCGGAAAGATTACCACTGGCATCTGAGGCCTGGACTTTAAGAGTATATATCCCATCCTCAAATGGGGGAGGTTGATATTCTACCTTGAAATCGGCTTTTTCTGTTGCCGGGGACCAGCTGACAGCTGGATCTGAAAAAGATATTTTTTCGAAAAAACACTCTTCACAAGGTGGTTTGATCAATATTTCAACTCCTGTAGTGTCGGTTTTTCTCAGGATCTCATTTTCATCTTTAACGATAACCGAGATCAGGGGAGATGGGGCTACAATATCCCCATCAAGAATATATCTTCCGTCAAAGGCTACATCCAAAACGGGATTAATATTATCCCTGTTTACCATTACAAAATTCTCCAGGTTCAGGTAATTATTATTAAAATATCTTTCCGGGATTATATTCGGATTAGCCGCAACATCCAGATCATTCGGCCCTCCCAGGTTAAGGGTGTTGAAACTGACTGAAAATTTCTGTTCTTCCCTGGCCATAAGCGCTTTAATAAGCAGACTGTCTGTTCTACGAAAACGCCCCTCCTGGTTAAAAACGGAATAAACCACCAGAATAGAATCGCTGAAATTCTTATCACTGATATTCCGGAATACGAAGGTAGCTTCCATTTGCTCCCCTTCATCTTTTTCAATATTCGCTATTTCCTGTCCTTCATCCGGATAAATGATGCCTTCCGGCATGGGTTCATAGCTAACAATCCAGCTATCCAACTGCGCCGGTGTGAGCATAGATGTATCGGAGGTTTGAAAGATCAATCTCAAATAGGGATATAAATCAGGATTAATGCCTGATATTT
>JAHEGY010000139.1 GCA_024644875.1 Cyclobacteriaceae bacterium | reverse complement strand
GTTCCAAAGAGTTATCTCAATATTTCGGCAGCATTGTTGAATTAAATTTTGACGGTGAAAAATCAAGTTACAGCAAAAGCCAGGCAGAATTTGTATTGAAGGATTTTTTTAAGAAGAACCCACCACTGGATTTTGAATATATTCACCAGGGATCTTCCAAACAGGGTTTCAGATACGTGATTGGAAAATATACAATTGAAGGCAGCTCTTTCCGGGTGTATATCCTGTTTAAGAAAAATGAGAATACCTATTACGTAGACACCATAGATTTTACCAGGGAATAATATTCATTTAGAGCTTATATTCTTTCTTTAACAGGCATTGTATAATTTTGTGCCGTGATCCCGAATTATGTAACCAAGGAAGTACTGGATAATATCATCCTCGATGCGATCAGGGAAGACCTGGGTGATGGTGACCATACGACACTGGCGGTTATTCCGGAAGGGAAAACCGGGAAAGCCAGCTTGGTGGCCAAAGAAAACGGCATAATAGCAGGCCTTGACCTCGCAGAGATCGTTTATGGAAAATTCAATAAGGAAATCGATCAGGTTAATTATTTCAAGGATGGGGATCCAATTAAAAAAGGAGATATCATCTTTGAACTTAGCGGAAACGCGAGGGATATTTTATCATCGGAGCGCCTGGTATTGAATTTCATGCAGCGTATGAGTGGTATTTCTACCCATACACGAAAACTCGTTGATATGATCGATGATCTGCCGGTGAAGTTACTGGATACCCGTAAGACAACCCCTAATCTGAGAATGCTTGAAAAATGGGCAGTATTGATCGGCGGGGGGACCAATCATCGAATTGGCCTTTACGATATGATCATGTTAAAAGACAATCATGTCGATCTGGCCGGGGGAATAAAAAGTGCCGTCGAAAAAGCAGTAGAATATCTTAAATCAACGGGTAAACAGCTGAAAATAGAAGTTGAAACCCGGAATCTGGAGGAGGTTAGAAGTGCCATTCAAACAGGTCAGGTAGATATTATTATGCTGGATAATATGAGTGTGGTTGACATGAAAAGAGCTGTTGAGATGATTGATGGAAAGATAATGACTGAAGCTTCCGGGAATGTTAATGAAGACACAATCAGAGAAATTGCTGAATGTGGTGTAGATTTTATTTCAGTAGGAGCGCTTACACATTCGATAAAAAGTTTAGATTTAAGTTTATTAACTAAGATATAGATCATAATGATTGTTAAAACGAAAAAATATCAACTCGGTACCAGCAAGTATATCAAGCTGGGGATGTTGAATATCTTACGAACACAATGGTGGGTGATCCTGATTGCCCTGGCTATTGCAGCCATGACTTTTATAATCCCTTCCAACTGGTGGTGGATCGGTTCCTTGATTGCCTTTGTATTGTATGGACTGTTCTGGCTGATTCAGTTTGCAGGCGTACCCCAGCTGGAGCAGAATAAAATACTTTTTGAAAGACTGAGTTATGAGATAACCAGCCAGCAGATCCTGATCAAGCTAAATCCAAAGCAAGGCATGCCCATGAAATGGGAAAACATTAAAAAAGCTTATATAGGAAAGGATTTCTATCTTCTCATTCTATCGAAAGCACAGTTTATTTACCTGCCTTTCAGGATATTCAATACGGAAAATGAAAAAAAGTTCATGGAAACGATCCTGAGAAGGAAAAACTATATTAAATAAACACGATATCCTCAATAACGCCTTTTCCAAGTTCCTTTTCCAGTACCTCGAGAACTTTTGATTTTGACAGGTTAAGCTCATTTTTCAAAGGGGCTGACTCAATCTTTACCTTTAGTTTTTTATTGTAGAGGGTGATTTTACCCGTTCTGGAGGCTATTGTATTTCCCATTATTGACAACCATAACTTCTTGATTATTGTCGCCTTGTACTTTGAGTCAATCTTATAATCATCAAGCATATCGCTAAATGCCTGTTTAATGCCTACAGTATTGCCCCTTTCAATATTCATATTTACAATTTACACTTTAATTTGATAGGAATCAAAATCCAGATGTGAGGGAAATTTGTTTCTGATATGTAATAATTCTTTGGAGGATAAGACGTATCGTTTAATAAACTCATCCTCCCTGAGCTCCTCAAGAAAATTGCCTTTAGGACCCGCTACATTAGAATGTCCATTGTAGTCTATACCAACCCCGTCTTTACCGATCCGGTTAAGTCCCACCGAATAGCAAATATTCTCTACCGCCCTGGCTTTGAGCAAAATATCCCAGGCCGAAACTCTTGCAGCTGGCCAGTTGGCTGCATAAATTATCGCATCATATAAAAAGGAGTCCGTATCCGGATCATAACTGTTCCTTGACCACACAGGGAACCTCAGGTCATAACAGATCAGCGTATTTATTTTCCAGCCTTTGATCTCAAAAATATTAATTTTATTACCTGCTGAAAAAACCTTATCCTCACCCGTCATTCTGAATAGATGACGCTTGTCATAATAAGAAAAATCCCCCCCGGGTTCCATGCAGATCAACCTGTTATAATAATTTGGATTCTCATAAACCACGTAACTGCCGACCACATGAGCCCCGGACTGTGATGCCATATTCCTTAACCATTTAAAGGTTTTTCCATTCATCGGTTCGGCCATGGATCTTGCATCCATTGAAAAACCAGTGTTGAACATTTCAGGTAAAAGAATAATATCTGATTTCTCGGCACTCCATATCTTTTCTTCAAAGGCAGCCAGATTGGCATCGATTTTATGCCAATGAATATCAGATTGGATCAGGGTTATGCTCAGGTCCTGCATGAAGCATTATTATTTTTTCTTTTTCGGGAAACGCATACTGTAATCCACTTTCACATCTCCTCTGCTTATACTGCTTAATTTACCCTTGAGAAGTCGCTTTTTGAATCCATTGAGGTAATCAGTAAACAATACACCCTCAAGATGATCATACTCATGCTGGATAATCCTGGCGGCAATACCTTCGTAGGATTCAATATGTTCTTTCCAATTCTCATCAAAATAACGAATGGTCAGCTTTTCATAGCGCGAAACATCCTCCCTTATGCCAGGTATACTTAAGCAGCCCTCTTCAAAATCCCATTCTTCTCCTGATTCTTCAAGGATTTCAGGGTTAATAAATGTCTTTTTAAAATCCGGGTATTTTTCATCTTCCATAGGTGTAGTATCTACAATAAACATGCGTAGACTTTTTCCGATCTGTGGAGCGGCCAGACCTACTCCTGAGGCATTTTGCATGGTTTCGAACATTTCTTCTGAAAGCTGTTTCACATCTATGTCGCCATCTTTCTCCAATTCCCTTGTTTGTGCCCTCAAAACAGGATCACCATAAGCTACTATAGAATAAGCCATATTTCTAATTTTTGCGATCGTGCAAAATTACCAAATTGGATTGACTATTTCATTACCTGTTGGATTTTCGTTCAAGGTAAGATTGCAGAATGATCGTTGCACTGATTTTATCTATATTCCCTTTATTCCTTCTATACTTTTTGGACGTTCCTCCTTTGAGCATAGCATCCATGGCTAGAGAGGAAGTATACCGTTCATCTACAAGAAATATCTCTTTGTCCGGGAATATTTCTTTCAATTTCTCAGCCATTTGTTTTACAGCTTCTGTAGTATGTGTTGGACTCCCATCGGGTTTTAATGGCTCTCCCAGTGCAAATCCATCCACATCTTCATTCGAACAATATTTTTTTAGATATACCATCAGATGGACAGTTTCAAGCGCATGCAGTGGTGTGGCGATCATCTGATCCGGATCGGTAACTGCCAGACCAGTCCTTTTTAGCCCCAGATCAATACCTATTATTCTTCCCAAATCGTATGCTATTTATAATTCTAACCGTTCATAATATTTTTAGAACACTAAGGTGTGATCAGTAGTTTAATATTATGAGATATTCAAAAGGTAATTTAAACAAAGTAATTGAAAACCATTTGAATAAATATATTTACTTTTGGAATCGCCTAATTATAAAAGGATTGAAATAGAATATGGGTAATAAGAAATTTGATATACGTGCCCCTTTATTGATAGCCGTTGGACTTGCAATAGGGATATTGATCGGTGCCTACCTGATCAATCAGAGTTCCTCCAATAAGATCATTGTCAATTCTGTTACAAAATTCAGGGAGATCATCGCCAACATTGAAAATTCATATGTTGATGAGGTAGATTCTGAAGATCTCGTGGATGGTGCCATACTGGACATGCTGGATAAATTGGACCCACATTCAGTTTATATCCCTAAAAGAGATGTTGATATAACTAATGCAGACCTCAGGGGAGAGTTCGAAGGTATTGGGATCGAATTCAATATTATAAAAGATACAATACTGGTTGTGGCCCCATTGATTGGCGGGCCGTCAGAGGCTGTAGGCCTTCGTTCCGGCGATAAGATAGTTAAAGTAGATGACGAGACGGTGGCCGGCATAGGTATAACCATTCGTGATGTGGTAAATGCCTTACGGGGACCAAAAGGGACTGAAGTAATCGTAAGTATAAAACGAAGGAATGAAAATGACCTCCTGGATTTTACCATCATCCGTGATAAGATTCCCCAGTATTCAATCGATGCCGGCTACATGATCAATGATGAAATTGGGTATATAAAGGTAATACGCTTTGCCTCCACCACCTATGAGGAATTCAGGGAGAAAATAACTGAACTTACAGAAGCAGGGATGAAAAAGCTCATACTTGACCTCCAGGGCAATCCCGGCGGTTATATGGAAAGAGCTGTTGATATAGCAGATGAATTTATACCCGGGGATAAATTGATCGTCTCCCAGGATGGAAGGGTTAAAAGGTATAATGCTGAATTTCGAGCTTACCGGAAGGGCCTTTTCGAAGAGAATCCTGTAATTGTGCTTATTGATGAAGGTAGTGCTTCCGGTTCTGAAATTGTAGCCGGCGCTTTGCAGGACCATGACAGGGCCCTGATCGTTGGCAGGAGATCATTTGGTAAAGGCCTTGTTCAGATGCCCATCCCGCTTTCTGATGGATCCGAACTCAGACTGACCATTTCCAGGTATTATACACCTTCAGGAAGATGCATTCAAAAGCCATATGATGAAGGCAAGGATTCCTACCATGCCGACAGGATCAACAGGTATGAGAATGGAGAATACTTTAATGCAGACAGTATAGATTTTGCTGACACATTAAAATATAGTACAGCAAAAGGAAGGGTTGTCTACGGGGGCGGAGGCATTATGCCTGACTCCTTTGTCCCTCTTGACACGACTATGAATACAGCCTTTTTATCGCACCTTCTGTATAAAAATGCCATAAGGGAATATACCCTGAATTACTACAATGAACACAGGGAGGAACTCGAGGCTATGACGCTGCCAGAATTCAAAAATGATTTCGAGGTAACTGATTCCATGTTGAAAGAACTGGTTCGTGTTGGTGAAAGTGTGGATGTAACGTATAATGAAGAAGAATTCCTGATCTCAAAACCTCTGATCATTAACAGGGTGAAATCATTTATCGCTCGAAGCGTATGGAAAAACGAAGGCTGGTACAGGATTGCAAATGAATACAATGAAATATTTCAGGAAGCCCTGACACAATTTGACGAGGCAGAACACCTGGCCAGTGCAACAGACCTTAGAGAATAGCCGTTTCCCAATCTGGTTTTACTGAAGCTTTGGAATATTGTATTTCAAAATAAAATTGAATCGTACTGCAACTATTAATGATGAAAAAGTGTTGCTATTTTTGAGAACTATTTATAATTAATTGATAAATGATATGGAATTCTTTATAGCCAAAAAATTTCAAAATGCTGATTTCGGTGATATGGATGCAAAAGTGAGGGAGGAGTTAAAAAAAGAGGGATTCGGCGTGATTACTGAAATAGACATCAAAAAAACCCTGAAGGAAAAGATCGATGTAGATTTCAGAAATTATACCATTATTGGTGCCTGTAATCCGGCTTTTGCTTACAAAGCATTACAGGCGGAGGACAAAATAGGCATACTACTCCCCTGCAACGTCGTGATCCAGGAAACCAAAAATGGTGAAATTGAGGTTCTGGCCTTCGATCCTGCATCAGTCATGATGACTATGGAAAGCCCTGAACTTGATGAACTGTCTGCTGAGGTCCGGGAAAAGCTGACAAGGGTTCTGGACAACCTGAATTAGATCAATTCAGTTTAATCAGGACCTGGCAGGGATCAAATAATGATCATAGACTGCTTTTACAGTCTGGTCAAAGATCTTATTATAATCTTCAGCAACTTCCAGAATGAGTTTGTTTGCAGCCTCATCTGATAGTTTTCTTTTATCCAGAATTGAGATATATTTTTCGAGTTCAAATTTAAATACCTGCTGATCGTGCCAGTTACCGATCAGATCTTCCAGCTCCGTTACAATATTTAACTCGAACTCTATATCCCCATAGCTTTTTGACTGGGTTTTATTCATCTCCAGCAGATACTTAATGCTTTTTGTTTCCCTGCGGATCCTGTGCAGGGTGGATTCAACATTATGGTCTTTTACAAGTTCCCTGATCTGGGCAATTCTTTTGAGTATAAAACTGTCAACATATTCCGAAAGCCTGGAAGGGGGCAGGCTTTTAACAGCCTCAATTACCTTAGTTTCGAACTTTTTTATCTTTCTTGCTGAGAATCTATTCCGTACATTTTTTAGGCTTCTGAATGCTTCCTTTTCCTCAATCCTTATATAATTACGGAAACCATAATAACGTATCCCATTTCTTTGTTCATATCGCTTGAGTATGATCCGGTTAATCTGCATTTCACGGAAAACTCCACCAGACTTGAATGCCCTATTCAGGTGGTTGATCTTAAAACATTTTTTCAGGTTTTTGCCGCCTTCAATTTGCTTGATAAAATTGATAATATTTCTCAGCCTTTTTAAAGCTACCCGGTAATCATGGATCTCATCAAAGTTTTTCCTTGAAACCGAGTGAATAAAATTCTTCCTGAACAGCTTTATTTGTAAGTGGATATATGCAATGAAGTTGTTCTCCATGGGCTATAATGTCACAATATGGCCATTAATATCCAGCCGCATGTCCGTCTTTCCTCGATTCGGAGGCACCATAATATACGTTATTAGCTTCATCCCACATGATGGCCTGGTATCCACCAAATATACCAATGGCTTTCTGTATGTCATGCCCTTTACGCACCAGTTCCCTGACCTGCTCATAATCAAATCCGGATTCCAGGTATAGAATGCCACCATCGTCCATTTGGGATCCGGTGGGTTGTGAGGATCCCAGATGCTGCATCCTGGGTGCGTCACCAGCCTCCTGCAGGTTCATGCCAAAATCCACCATATTAACAATGATCTGTACATGACCCTGAGGTTGCATGGCCCCGCCCATAACACCAAAACTCATTATGGGTTTCCCGTCCTTCGTAACGAAACTTGGAATAATGGTATGGAATGGCCTTTTATGAGGTTCATAAGAATTAAAATGTCCTTCCTCCAGGGTAAACAATTCACCCCGGTCCTGTAATATGAATCCCAGGCCTGGAGGTGTCATCCCGCTTCCCATACCCCTGAAATTACTCTGGATCAGAGAGATCATATTGCCATCCTCGTCAGCCACAGTCAGGTAGATGGTATCGCCATCTTTCAGTTTCCCTGCCGGATAACTCCTGGCTGCACGGCTGGAACTGATCATTTTTGCCCGCTCTTTTGCATATTCCTTCGATATCAGGTCATCAACAGGAATTTCGTTGAAGTCCATATCTGCGTAAAACTTGGCGCGGTCTTCATATGCTAATTTTTTGGCTTCAGTAAAAAGGTGCATGTATTCCTCGCTTCCAAATCCCATACTTTTCACATCATATAATTCAAGGATGTTAAGGATCTGCAGGGCTGCAATGCCCTGACCGTTGGGGGGCAATTCCCAGACATCATAGCCCCTGTAATTGGTACTTACCGGCTCCACCCATTCAGAGGTATGGTCGTTCAGGTCTTTCATGGACAAGAATCCGCCTTGTTCCTTGATATATTTTACCATGGTCTTTGCCACATCCCCTTTATAAAATCCATCCCGGCCCTTTTCAGCAATGATTTCCAGGGTATTTGCCAGGTCCGGGTTCTTAAAGATTTCACCTTTTTCCGGGACTTTACCCCCTGGCATAAAGGTTTCCTTAAATCCGGGAAAATTTTGGAGTACTCTGGCATTCAATTTCCAACCATATGCAATGATCTCTGTTAATGGGAAACCATTTCTTGCATAATTAATGGCCGGTAACAGTATCTCATTCATTTCCATTGAACCAAACTTTTCGTGCAGCTCATACCATCCATCCACACAACCGGGTACCGATACTGGTAAGGGTCCCCTTGGGGGAATCGATGTATACCCGTTTTCAATGAAATACTCCCGTGTCAGATCATACGGAGATCTGCCACTCGCATTAAGGCCATATAATTTCCCTGATTCTGCATCCCATATAATGGCAAAGAGGTCACCCCCTATTCCATTGCCGGTAGGTTCCATCAATCCAAGGCAGGAATTGGCGGCGATGGCTGCATCGATAGCATTACCGCCTTCCTTTAAAATATCCAGCGCAACCTGGGTGGCCAGCGGATGGCTTGTAGCTGCCATACCATGCTGGGCGATAACTTCAGAACGGGTAGCAAAAGAGCTTCCAACTGAGCGGTCCTGGGCTTGGAGTGAATAACTTAATATAAATAATGAGAGGATCAGATGAATGTTTTTCATGTTTAAGTATATTATGATTATAAGATCATTATGCTAAAATAGTTACTGGCTTTTAAATTGGGTAATACTAAACCTGATTTAAAAAATATCAGCATTTAATTTTAGCTAAATTATCCAATCAGGATACCATTATCTGATCAAATTTCATGACATTTCTTAATATATTTATATACTAAATAAATTTATTCATATTTTTGGTTACTTTTTAGAGTTCTGAAGCATAAACAAGGGAAGGGAGAGATTGATCACAGCCAACCATTACCAGGATTAATAAGTTCACAGCAATAGGATTATCCTATATGTAAATGAGAGAAATTAAACCCAATAGATATGAGATCGCTAGCTAAATTAACCAGACTGTTACCCATATTATTTATAGTGCTATTTGCCTGTCAGCCGGAAGAGGAGCAGTTCATGGAAAATGATCCCGATCAGCTGGAAATAGAAAGTTTCATTGCTGATGCGGAAGAGGTTTTTCTGGATCCTTCAGCCCGGCTTTTAGAAGACACAGAATTATGTGGTGATCCTATTGAATTATCACTGAAGCATTACAGGTATAATGAAGTGGGGAAAGCGATTATTTCCAATTCAAATGAATCATTACTGATCAATTTCGAGGCAAATGATGGCATTGTCCTGGACCGGACCATCCTTGTTCTTATCCTTGAAAAAAAGAATATGATAATGGGTAGAGACCTTTTTGATAAAGATAAATACAGTAAGGTGATGTTTTCATTCAATCACAAATCAAACGTTACGGAATATCTTTATGAAATACCAAAATCCTTACTAGGTGAAGATACTGAATGTGTTTCTATGATTGCCATAGCTATGGTAAAAGAACAAAATAGCGATAGGAGAAGAACAATGTTCACATTTGCTCGTCAGGAGAGCAATTCTAATAGGTTCAAATTCTGTGATTTCTTTATTGAATATTGCTTACAGGAATGTAGCATTCCGGAAATCGAACCTGAACCTGAACCTGAACCTGAAGCCTGTACGGTACAGTGTGCATATGGATTCGCCATACCAAGTGTGGATATCGCCAAGTCATTTAGCTTTGAAGATCTAGGTATTACAGATTGGGGATGGGGATATGTACATGAGATCAAGGATGAGACTTTATTCCGCTTGCCAATAAAGCAGGATGATTCTGAGAGTGCATCAATTATCGGGCAGGTAACAGTTATGATCGATAATGATATAGCCTATGTATATTACCAGATGAATGATGGATATCCGATGAATAAAATAAGCATCTATTTCAGTCATGCTGAACCGGGATCAGGGATACCA
Source organism: Cyclobacteriaceae bacterium (assembly GCA_024644875.1). Taxonomy (GTDB): domain Bacteria; phylum Bacteroidota; class Bacteroidia; order Cytophagales; family Cyclobacteriaceae; genus JAGTVG01. The sequence continues at coordinate 1,269 of JAHEGY010000139.1, read as the reverse complement.
TGCAACTATACCTTTGAAAGAACATACACTAACCCGGATGGAACATGGGAGCCAACTTTAACTGACACTTACATGATTGAAAATGTGAGTGAAATTATGGCAAAGAGTGGCGAGACCAATGATCCGGACAATAATAGTAATAATAAACTATACCTTGCTGCATACGTGGATTTCTGTGAATGATGCAGGGGGGGGCAGTCGATACCCCATGGATTTAATAATGCATAGAATGCCCTTGATTAATGTGTAATATAATAAAATGAAATATGAGATCGCCAGCTAAATTAATCAGACTGTTACCCATATTATTTATAGTGCTATTTGCCTGTCAGCCGGAAGAGGAGCAGTTCATGGAAAATGATCCCGATCAGCTTGAAATTGAAGAATTCATAGCGGATGCTGAAGAAGTATTACTGAATTCCAATGCCAGGATAGCACAAGAAACAGATCCATGTGGAGAATCTCTAGAAATTCAGTTAATGGCCTTCAGGCATAGAAATGTGGGAGATGTTATAATTAACAACTCGGAAGATTTTCTAACTGTTAAGTTTAAAAGCTCAGAAGGCTTTTCCCTGCATCGAACCTACCTTGTTCTTATGATCGAAAATCAGGATAAGGATCCTGATACGCGGTTTTACAGTAATTATCGAAAAATAATCCTGTCTGCTGATCATTCAGCCAGTACCATGGGATATGTATACGAGATTCCTATGGCAGATTTCAAATTAGAAAGTGGAGACTGCCTGTCTTTAATAGCATTTGCAATTTTGAATACCAATGGTAGTTCGAACCATTACAGAAAGACATTTGCTGTGGCAAAACAAGAAGGGAATAATACCAGAAGCATTTTTAAAAGGTACTTTATTGATTATTGCTTGCAGGAATGCAATGCGGAAAAATCCGTTGAAGATGAGCCATGTCTTGTTACTTGTAGTTATGCATTTGGCAGACCAAGCGTTGACGTGGCCAATTCCTTCAGTTTTAAAGATCTTGGTATTTTTGATTGGGACTGGGGATATGCGCATGAAATAACGGATGAGACATTGCTCCGCCTACCAATTATGAGGGATGATATAGAGGGTGCCGAAATCCAGGGTCAGGTTACAGTAATGATTGAAAATGATATAGCATATGTATATCTCCAGATGAAGGATGGATACCCCATAAATAAAATAAGTTTATACTTTAGCAGCACAAAACCGGAATCAGGTGTTCCCTGTTCATATACATACAATACTGAGTTTACCAATCCGGATGGAACATGGGCAC
>JAHEGY010000044.1:25903-33891 GCA_024644875.1 Cyclobacteriaceae bacterium | reverse complement strand
TCATATCCCTTGATATGTAACAGAAATGTTTCTGGCGTAAAATGGTATAATTTATTACACAGGTTCAGGACAAAGGAAGGTGATACCGAATGCATGGTATAGTTTACCTTTTCGGAAGGCTCAACACGGGTAAAAATAAAATCATCAATTTCCTCAATCGAAGCATCAATAAAGATAACAATATCATAATCCCGGATAGTATAGGCGTCCTCAATGTTGAGTTGGTAATTGGAATCAATAGAGATGTTTTTGATTTTTTGTTCGATTATCCATTTTTCTACTAATTCGACTAATATTGGTCCCAAACCATCATCCTTCCTGCCGGGATTACCATATCCATATAACAATATGTTTAATTTTTTGCTCAATCTATTCAGATCTTTTAATATCGATCACTTCATCATTTGAATTATACAGCGTAATTTCCAAAGGCATTTTTCCTAAAGCATGTGTGGCACAACTCAGGCACGGATCGTATGCCCGTATGGCTGTTTCAACAGCATTCAGCATCCCTTCCGTAATTTTTTCCTGGCCATTCATATAGGATTTTGCCACAAGCTCTACCGCCCTGTTCATAGGGGTATTATTGTTGGTGGTCGAAACAATAAGGTTGGCCATTTCTATCTGATCGTCCTTGTTGATCCTGTAATGATGGAACAAAGTCCCTCTGGGTGCTTCAATTAAGCCGACACCTTCTATCGTCTTATTGCCTTTTCTTACCAATTCTCCTTCGAGAATATCCGGATCATCGAGCAATTCCTTGATCATTTCAGCAGCATGGAGGGTTTCTATCAAACGTGCCCAATGCATGTGCATCGACATATTATTTGGTTTTCCATTAGTATATGCCCTGAAAATTTCAAATTCCTTTTGTGCTAAAGGTGTAGGGATGAAATCGCAGGTATTCAGCCTTGCCAGTGGACCAACCGTGTACCAACCTTCCTTATTGCCCAGTGACCGAAGGTATGGGAATTTCATATAACTCCATGATTTAACCTCTTCAGCAATATAATCGAGGTAATCCTGATAGTCAATATCATGAAGGATCTTGTTACCTTCAGTATCTACAGCACGTATAACTCCATGATATATATCCAGGGCGCCGTCCTTTCTAACTAAACTGAGATGACTGGATGGGAATTTTGCGAAATTATCTATAAGATTTTTGTTCTTCTTATGGTAATCCTTGAACAGATCAAGAGCTCCCTGAGCCCAGGTGATCATTTGATCTACATTTAAAGGGTCCTTACCGATAAGAAATTTCATCTTTTCCTCAATGGATAAAGATTTGTTAATTCCTCCGGGTATTGCACCAGTACCATGGATCTTTTTCCCTGCAGTAGCCTCGATGATCTCCTGTCCGAATTTTCGCATCATAACACCTTGAACTGCCAGGTCTTTAAATTCCCTGGCTACCTCAATGACATTTCGCTTAGCTGGATCGGCATCAATACCGAAAAGCAGGTCCGGAGAAACGAGGTGAAAGAAATGCAAGGAGTGTGACTGGAAAAACTGACCATAATGCATGAGTCTCCTCATCTTCTCAGCCGTAGGTGAAATATTATCTGGCCCGACACCCACAATCACATCCAGGGCCTTGGCAGCAGCAAGATGATGGCTTACCGGGCATATACCGCATAACCGCTGCACCAGTACCGGGGCTTCCCAGTAAGGTCTTCCCTGGATAAATCTTTCAAATCCCCTGAATTCAACAATATGCAATCTGGTCTGGACGACCTGATTCTCATCGTCCAGATGTATAGTAACTTTACCGTGTCCTTCAACACGTGTTACGGGTTCTATGGTTAATTTCTGTCCCATGATGATCTGTTTTAGTCGTATTTAAATGCTTCATAAGGAACTTTTAATTCCTTACCTGTAATAAGTGAAACCAATGCCTCGTATATCATATCAGCACTAGGTGGGCAACCCGGAAGGTGAATATCAATTTTAACCACCTCATGGCAAGGGTAAACCTTATCTAATATCAGAGGTAATTCCTCATCATTTGGTATGATGCGTTCTTCGTTATTCTCCACACTTGGACCATCCAGATAGGCTTCTTCCAGACATTCTCTTAATGGAATATTATTTCTCAGGGCTGGCAATCCACCCATTATGGCACATTCTCCCACTGATACCAGAATTTTACAATTCTCCCTGAAATCCTTAAGAACATGAATATTTTCACTGTTGCATACACCACCTTCTATCAAACCGACATCACACTTCTTGGTAAATTTTTTAATGTCATTGATGGGTGATTTATTGAATTCAACAAGTTCCGCCAATTCCAGTATCCTTTCGTCGATATCCAGAAGTGACATGTGGCATCCAAAACACCCGGCCAATGAAGTCGTCGCTATTATAGGTTTGCTCATATATCCCTGATTTAAATTGTAGTTGCTTTAATTTCTTCTATATCTGATCCTATAGGCTCTTTGTCATATTTTCTTTCGCCAATAGGTACCTTAAATCCTATTTCCTTCTTAATAATGGCCCCAACAGGACAAATATCCATAGCTTCCTGCGCCATTTCGTCTGTCATATTGGCGGATAATCTTGTATCGATGTTAATGATCACCTTATGGCCTCTTCTTTTAAAAGCAAAAATACTTTTCCCATCCTCGTCCTTAATTCCACGAATACACCGCTTACACAGAATACACCTGTTATGATCTTTCAACAATTTACCATTTGTGGCTTCGATATCCCTGTCCGGGAATTGGTAGGGAAATCGAGGTGCCGGGATATTGTATTTATAGGCTATCGCCTGGAGATCGCAATTGCCACTTTTTTCGCAATATGGGCAATAATGATTTCCTTCGACAAGCAGTAATTCAATGATCGATTTTCGAATATCGATTATATCCTCCGAATTGTTTTCAATTTCCATGCCTTCGGCAACTGGTGTGGTGCAGGCTGTTAAAAACTTACCGTTTACTTTAACATTGCACACCCGGCATGATCCTCTGGGTTTTAGTCCCGGAAGATTACATAAAGTTGGAATATATATTTTATTAGCAGTAGCTGCATTCAGTATGGTCTGACCTTTTTCTGCCATACATATCACTCCATCAATTGTAAAGTTTAAAACTTTTGACATTTCTAATTCCAGTTTAAAATTTAAAATGATTTTCTACCTGTTATCTCAAATGAATCCTTCAAAGCCGAATGAATATCAAATCCTTCATCGAACGTTTTATTCTTCTGTATTCTGGCTTCATACAGCTCGGGGAAATTCCTTAGCGTTGTAAGAATTGGGTTCAAGGCAGTTTGCCCCAGGCCACAACGATTCCCTTTCATAATATGACGCCATGCATACATGTCATCAAGGTCTTTCTGTACACCCCTGCCTTTTAGTATCTTTTTTAGCTTATCCCTGTAAATAACACTCAATGATCTGCAAGGCGTACATGATCCACATGATTCCTCAACAAAAAAGTCCATAAAATTGAGGACGATATCCTTAAGCAGGTCTCTTTGTTTACCAATAATAATTAAGGATCCTCCGGTGGCCAGGTCCTCATACCCCAGGATCCTGTTAAAATCATAGGGGGCAATACAGCGTCCGGATGGACCACCGACTTGTACCGCCTGAACATCTCCCATAGTACCTACCAGGTCAAGGATATCATTTACGCTGAAACCCCATTCTACTTCATATACACCAGGATGCAGGCAATCGCCAGATACGCTTAACACCTTTGTTCCTGTTGACTCACGTGTTCCAAAAGAACGATACCACTCACCCCCATTATTGATGATCTGGGTAACTGATGAAAGTGTTTCTACATTATTAACGATCGTAGGTTTATTCAAATATCCTTTTTCAACCGGGAATGGTGGTCTGTCACGAGGCTCACCCCGTTTTCCTTCTGCTGATTCTATGAGTGCGGATTCTTCTCCGCAAACATATGCTCCGGCTCCAAATTGAATTCGCACATCAAAATTGAATCCTTTTTTCTTGCATATATCCTTACCTAAAAAGTTTGCCTCCCTGGCTTCCCTGATCACATTCTCAAGATATTCTTCCAGGTATTTATACTCGTATCTCAGATAAATTATCCCCTCTTCAGCTCCAACAGCATAACCAGCTATGGCCATACCCTCCAATAAGCGCTTGGGCCTTTCTGTTAAGAGAACACGGTCTTTAAAAGTGCCAGGTTCACCTTCATCAGCATTGCAGAAAATATATTTTCTGTCTCCAGGAGCTTTCCTGCAAAATTCCCATTTAAGGCCTGTTGGGAAACCCGCTCCCCCTCTTCCACGGATATTCGATAATTTCACCTCGTCAATTATTTCATCGGGTGATAGTTTAATTATTTTCTTCAAGGCACTTCCATATTCGGCTTTTGGAGAGAGAATTGGTCCGATCTTCCTGATGTTGTTGCTTACCACGGATTTGATCAGTTGGTTGCTGTTTGCGCCATCACCATAACTTGCTACATACATTTCTTCAACATTCTTGCCCGCTTTAATATCACTGATTATCTCACGCGCCCTGAATTTTGTCAAACGCGTAAAGACCATACCATTGATTATGGCAGCTGGTTCCTGGTCATTCATGCCAATACATGATGTATAAAACATGCCAAGCTGTCCATCTTTTGACACTTCCCCGAACTTAGATCCGGCTTCCTCTTCAAATACCTTTGCTACTTCAGCACATCCCATCATATTGGCCACCGCACTATTGTTCAGGTAAATATTATACTTACCTAATGGTGTCATTGAAAAGAAATGGTAAAACGAAATGGTCTGTTCCACATCGACATGCGATAGGTTCAGGTCCTCAGATATGACATCAATAGCCTCAGGGGATATAAATCCCAAAGAATCCTGAATATCAATCAGGATATCCATTAACCGGGTTTCATCCTTGTTATACTTGGCAATTATGGACTTGACATCCTTTTTCATAAAAATAATTTTAGGTTAAAAAATCCTTTACAGATATCATTTTTTAGTTATTGTGAATATCAGGTTTTCAATCTCATTTCCAATATTCACATTATTGATTGCTACTTTAAGACTTTTTAAATTCATGGATGTAAAATTCAATATTCCTTTTACACCACCCACTTCCATCATATCCAGACAACCCATGGCAGCATTCTCAGGCACTGTCAGAATTGCTAGTTTGATATTATTCTTTTTAATATAGTCTGTTAGTTCTTTAATGTGGAAGATCGGAATGTCAGTCTGCCCGTCTATCTTCTCCGGATCAGTATCAAATCCTGCTGAAACAATAATCCCTTCTTTCCTGAATCCCGGAAAATGCATCAGGGCCTGCCCTATTCTCCCGGCACCAACAATTATGATCTTATGTTTCTTGTCTATTCCGAGGACCTCATTGATCTTAATAAGAACTGCTTCGATAGTATATCCTCCCTTCTGGGCCCCACGGATTCCAAATTCCCGAAAATCTTTCCGGACAAGAGAAGGTGAAATATCAAGTGTGTCAGCAAGATTGTCAGAAAAAACCTTAACAAACCCAATAGATTTAAGCCTGTTCAGTAAATTCTTATAATTTAATAGCCGGTATACTTTGTCGTCAGCGCCCATTTCTTCTTAAATTATTATGTTACTAAAATAACATATTTTTAATTTAAATGAGCTCTTTAATTGCATTTTTTATCTTTTAAAATAGATAAATATGTTGGTTTTTGCGACAAACAATTTTGTCGGTGGCCGGAGCGTGTTAAAAAAATTAAAGCGCGGGTTTGTAATATTTACTTAAGATACAGCACTATTATAAATTCCAAGTTGACCAGCGATTGTCAGAAATAAAACTTTGTTTTTTTTAAAGTGCCCCTTTTTGAGAAATTGTACAGAAATTGGCTTGAGCCGATAGTCAAATAGAAATAAATTGAACCCAGACATTTGTTTATGATATTATTTTTAATAAATTATTGAGCAATTTTCTTAACAAAAGTTTTATTATGCGAAAGATCACTACCCTATTAATGTATGTCCTGTTCATCTGCTGGCTCTTTTTCATCCCTGTAAATGTATCTGCTCAATCAGAAGGGGAATCAGCAAAATCCTATTCGGAACCTTTTAATACAAATAATCCATTCGAGATGGACCTCATCTTCGATGTTAAAGGTTTTATAAAAGCAAAAGACACGGAGGAGTATCTTGATGCAAAAATAGCTTACAAGAACTTTGCCGGTGATTCCGTTCATAGAAATGTCAAAATAAGGGCCAGAGGTAATGTCAGGAAAAGGATCTGTTATCTGCCACCGATACGAATTCATTTTGATGATGAAGATTACCAGGTTGATCTTTTTGACTCCTTTGGTAAAGTCAAACTGGTATCTACCTGCAAGGTAGCCGCCAATCATGAACAATTTTTAATAAAGGAGTATTTATCATACAAGATCTATGAGACAATAACAGATATAAGTTTCAAGACATACTATATGAAAATTAACTTTATCGACAGCCAGGGAAAAAAGAAACCATTTACCAGTTATTCTTTTATTCTTGAGGACATCGACGACCTTGCAGAAAGGAATAATGCTATAGAAGTGGAGAATATGGGGCTTTTTGAAAAACAGCTTGATAAACAGACAATGGATCTGTTTTCAATGTACCAATATCTGATAAGCAATGTCGATTGGCACATGCCTAGTCTGCACAATGTCAAACTTATTAAAAGTAATGACCATAGAAAACCCTTACCGATGCCAGTACCTTATGATCTTGATTATTGCGGAATAGTCAATACGAATTACGCAATTCCTCAGCCAAGGGTGCCTATTGAATCCTTAACAGACAGGTATTGGATTGGTAACTGCCTGACGGATGAAGAATTTTCTGCTTTATGTGTACCATTTCTGGAAAATAAAGATGAGATCATTAATATATTTGAAGCATGTGAATCCCTGGATAAGATACATAAGAGATCAGCAGTAAGATTTATCAACCAATTTTACAGTATTATTGAAAAGGATGAACAGCAGGCAAAGCGGACTATATTAAAAGATTGCAATCAATAAACCGGGAGTATATTACAATCCCAGGAACTGAATTCCTATACCGCTTAAGAAAATAAATGCCCCGGCAATGGCGTGGCTGAAACGCTCCATCTTACCAAGCTGTATCGCTTTTAATCCTTTTGCGGATAGATAAACAATCCCCGTCATAGTAAGTATAGTTGACAGTGAAAAGGCCGTGATCACCAGCAAGAGGCCCAACAAACTACCCTCCGAAGCTGGAAATATCAAAATGGGAATCAGGGGTTCGCATGGTCCGAAGACAAAGATGATGAATAATATCCAGGGAGTAAGGCTTTTCCCTTTGGCGTTTTCATGAACGTGCTTGTGTTCTCCCGAATGGGTATGCTCATGCTTATGTACACTGCCATCCATATGCCTGTGCCAATGTGTGTGGGGTTTATTATGATAGGCTCTGAAAACACCCCATGCAAAATAAATCCCGCCAAAAATAATCAGAAGCCATGCGGCTACATTTCCCCTTGAGCTTTCAAACAATTCAATACTGTATAGGCTCCATCCAAAAAAAACACCTGTAAGACCCAGGATTATCGATCCGGCTACATGCCCCAATCCACACAGAACCGTTATGAACATCGTTCTTACAGTAGACCAGTTTCGGGATTTTGACAGCAGGATAAATGGAAGATAATGGTCAGGCCCCAGAAGGGTATGAAAAAATCCTATCGATGCAGCACTAATCAATAATACAAGTAAAGATTCCTCCATCAGAGTTTATTTAAAAAGTAATATAAATCTAAGACTTTATTTGCAAATCCTATCGTTAAGCCGGGTAAAATGAATAGACTGTCTTGAATAAATAGACTGTCTTAAATGAATAGACTGTCTTAAATGAATAGACCGTCTTAAATGAATAGACCGTCTTAAATGAATAGACCGTCTTAAATGAATAGACCGTCTTAAATGAATAGACCGTCTTAAATGAATAGACCGTCTTAAATGAATAGACCGTCTTAAATGAAT
>JAHEGY010000044.1:0-25803 GCA_024644875.1 Cyclobacteriaceae bacterium | reverse complement strand
GTCTTAAATGAATAGACCGTCTTAAATGAATAGACCGTCTTAAATGAATAGACCGTCTTAAATGAATAGACCGTCTTAAATGAATAGACCGTCTTAAATGAATAGACCGTCTTAAATGAATAGACCGTCTTATAAGACGGCCTGATTAAGCTCCGGGAAAATTATCAGTTTTAGACTTTGATAATTTTAATCCCGGATATACCCAGTAAATCAGGACCTCAAATCTTATAAAACAGTCTATTTTAAATTGTTTACCGCTTGAAATCCCCGGTTACAGCTTCATCCTGTTCACTTATGACATTAAAGGCTTCTGCTGTATTTTTACCCTGCTCTTCAAGAATTATATTATCTTCAACTTCGCTTGTGGTGGTCGAGGTTGTGATCGCAATTGAAGGCGCTATTACCAGGGCAATAACTGACATCAGTTTTAACAATATGTTGAGTGATGGTCCGGATGTATCTTTAAATGGATCACCTACCGTATCTCCAACAACTGCAGCTTTATGTGGCTCAGATCCTTTGTAGTATTTTTCACCATCAATCTCAACACCCTCTTCAAACATCTTCTTTGCATTATCCCATGCACCTCCGGCATTGGATTGAAATATAGCCATTAAAACGCCAGTAACAGTTACACCAGCCAACAGGCCACCGAGCATTTCCGGCCCACCTACAAATCCGATAAAAGCAGGTGTTATTATGGCAACAAGACCCGGAAGAATCATCTTCTGTATAGATGCCTGCGTGGAAATTTCAACACATTTATCATATTGGGCAGCTCCATCTGCGGCCTGAATCACCTTCATATCTTCTTCAGATGCATTTTCCAGGTTAGAATCATACTTCTTCATGATCTCCAATGCTGCCTTAAGGGCCGGTATTGATGTGAATTGTCTTCTGACTTCCTGTATCATAGCCATGGCTGCTTGCCCAACCGCTTTCATGGCCATGGATGAGAAAACAAATGGCAGCATACCACCAAGAAACAAACCGGCCATTACAGAAGGCTTGGAAATATTAATGGATGAAAGATTAGCCTGCTGGGTAAAGGCAGAGAATAAGGCCAGGGCGGTCAATGCAGCGGATCCGATGGCAAATCCTTTTCCGATTGCTGCTGTAGTATTCCCGACGGCATCAAGCTTATCTGTTCTTCCTCTTACTTCTTTTGGTAACTCGGCCATTTCAGCGATCCCGCCGGCGTTATCACTGATCGGTCCGTAAGCATCAACAGCCAACTGAATACCTGTATTTGCCAGCATACCCACGGCTGCTATAGCTATTCCATATAATCCGGCAACAGAGAAAGATATCAGAATGGCTGCCGCAATTAAGATGACAGGAATAGCTGTTGACATCATCCCAACACTTAATCCGGATATGATATTCGTTGCAGGACCTGTCAGTGACTGACGGACTATATTTCTAACAGGCCTCGTTCCGGTGGCCGTATAATATTCTGTTATTTTTCCAATACCCAGTCCTGCTGCAAGTCCGGCGAGGGTGGCAAAAAATACACCTAGAGAAGTATAGGTCTTTCCATTTGCAGCTACCCAGGATTCCGGCATCATAGCATTTATGATGAAATACATCAAAATAACCATCAGAATTGAAGAACCGAACTCACCTATGTTCAAAGCAGATTGAGGATTCCCTCCTTCTTTAACCCGTACAAAGAAAGTTCCAATTATAGATACGACTATTCCCACTGCCGCCAGCGTTAAAGGGAGCAGGATCGCACCTAATCCATTGAAATAACCACTGAACTCAGGAAGGGCTACAAAGGCGGCTCCAAGAACCATGGTCCCAATTATCGATCCGACATAAGACTCGAACAGGTCTGCGCCCATCCCGGCAACATCACCCACATTATCTCCAACATTATCGGCAATGGTTGCTGGATTCAAAGGATGATCTTCCGGAATACCTGCTTCAACTTTTCCAACGAGGTCAGCGCCCACGTCAGCAGCTTTGGTATATATACCCCCGCCAACACGTGCAAACAATGCAATTGAAGAAGCTCCAAGAGAAAATCCTGCCAGCACATTCAGGACTTTTGCAATCTCCCAGTCTGCACCTATGTAATTATTATAAAGAAGGAATAAACTGCTTAATCCAAGAACCCCTAATCCAACAACACCAAGTCCCATCACTGATCCACCAGCAAATGCTACTTCCAGTGCTTTCCCAAGAGAAGTCCTTGCTGCATTCGTAGTCCTGACATTAGCTTTTGTCGCAACCCTCATACCAATAAATCCAGCTAATCCCGAACAAAGGGCGCCTACAAAAAAGGAAAGTGCAACCAATCCGTTGGATTCAGCTTCATATGACCCCTTTATGCCCAATACGATCGCTAAAGCGATAACAAAGATAGATAGGATTTTATACTCGGCTTTGAGAAATGCCATTGCACCAACGGCTATGTGTTTTGAAATTTTTGCCATCTTTTCCGTACCTACATCCATCTTTGAAACATAGGACGACCGCCAAAAGACAAATATTAAGGCAAGCACGCCAAAAAGAGGCAGAATAAATACTAAATTTTCCATATATAAATCAGATTTTAATTATGTAATAGTTTGTTTATGCAAAAAAAAATTATGTAAAAAAATGAAATCAAAGAATTTATGTAATCCTACTACGTTGAGCTTGTTGTAAAGTGACTGCAATATTACTGATAAACGGGAAACTATGCCAAAAAAAACAACTCTTTCGATGGATTGGATTTCAATAAAAAATATCTTCCAGGAATATCTTATCAGTTAAAAATATTGATGTAATCGACCATTTGCTGAAGTATCTTGGCTATTTTGGCGGTAAATTCATTTTCCAGGCCTCTTCCAATAACATAAATTGAAAAGATGCCATATAATCCAAGCAGGAAAACCGAATGTATCAGTCTGATCCTTTTTGAAAAGACATATACCGAAACGGCAAGGATGGTTAAGATCAGAAGCAACATCCTGAGTTCGCTGCTCATTTCTATAATTTCCTGGTGCATATGGATTGGTCCGTGAATTAAGGTAAACAGGAAAAGAGGAAATCCCAGGGCAAAGCATATGTCAAAGATATTACTGCCAAGCGCGTTCGAAATCGCATCATCATAATTCCCCTTCCTTGCATCATTCATGGAAATAATCGTATCCGGAACACTTGAAGCAGCAGATGCTAATATTACCGCAACAAACATGATAGGAATATCCAATCCATGGAAAGTGCCTAAATATGGAATTTCGTATTGGTCACTCCCTATCCACTCACATGATATTACCAGTACAAAACAAACAAAGGCAATAGCTATGGTCGATACAATAAGCAAAGGCCATGCGTTAAGGGTACTTATTTTCCTTTTTCCCAATACCACTCTTCTCAAATCAAAACTCATGATTGCCGACCACAGAGGGATCTGCTTATACTCGATCTCAATCAAGGCCCGTTTTCTCTGCTCCCGTTCATCATGTCCCCTTCTTTCCATGGCAAAAATCATGTACGTCAAGTATACAAAATATATGATCATGAGAAATAACCCATGCCACCAGTCGATTGACTGCCCGCTGATAATCATGATAAACAATAATTCCGCCAGAATCAAGGCGATACCATCCCGTCGCACAACCTTACTGGACACATTAATATTATTGGCGATCCCGAGAAAGACAACTACGAGAATCACGGCGGCCGGAATGATCATGCTGTTGAAAATGGCACTGCCTGCTGTAGTGCCAATTCCACCTGAAAAACCATCTACATCTTTAAGGTAAAATAAGAAGAATAATGAAGTGAACAATTCCGGCAGGGAAGAGCCAATAGCATTGATCGTTGCACCCCGGACACCATCAGAAAGGTTTCTTCCAATAAAATCAGATGCAATGGCAAAACCATCACTGGCCCGCCATATTATAACACAACATAGAATAACTAAAATAAGCGGTATTAGAATACCCATATGGATCCCTTAATCAGTTCTGAATATAACACTCCCCACATCAAAAGTAATTTTTTTTTATCTAAAAATCTTTAAAATGTACAAAAAAAATCCAAAATAATCTTATTAAAGTCTAATAATCAGGTAGATATTAAATAAAAGGTAAACATCTCTTTATTTTTTATAAAATGCAATAAGGGTAATCTCTTTTCTGATTGTCTTCTTCCTAAAACACAATTATGAAGGCAAAAACTATTATAATTTTAATAACAGTAATTTTCTGCTGGAGCAGCCCGGTCCGGGGCGGGGAAAACGGGGAAAAGAGGGATAATGGCATTGAAACATTATCGGGAGACAACGCACATTCCGGTGGATACGGTGCACTATTCTTCAAAGGATCGAGTTTCAGGAATACTTCCATCCTGATGATGGGGATCAGAGGCGCCTGGGTGGTCAACAGATCTTTTGGATTGGGAATCGACCTGAATGGATTGTTGCCCATTTCCAAATATGATGATGTCGATCCGATTGGCACGAGTGATGCAATCCTTCTGGGAGGATACGGCGGACTTTTGCTCGAGCCTGTCGTCTGGTCTAAAAAGCTGGTTCATGTCACTTTTCCGATTTCCATGGGTGCCGGCTGGCTGGGTTATGTGGAAGACTGGGAAGATGAATACTATTATGGAGGCGGAGATTTATTGGACGATGATGCCTTCTGGTATATCGAACCAGGCATCAATGCAGAGGTAAACATCACAAATTATTTCAGGATTGATGTAGGAATATCCAAACGTTTCACCCAGGATCTGAGTTTATATAATACGCCTTCTGATGCATTTGATAAACTGAATTATTCATTAACACTTAAATTCGGTGGTTTCTAGTATTCAGGATACAATATAAAAATTACCTTACCCGGTTTGAAATTACTGTACTATAAAGACAGGTATTTAAACCTGTTTTATATTATTCTATCCCAGTGGTTCATTTTTCTGGATTTATTTCCGAACTTGATTAGATGTAATTGATGCATTAACTTTTTTTTAATTGATAAATCTATAATTATGGACCGAAGAGAATTAATAAAAGGAGTCGGCCTCACCACAGCTACAGGCGCTTTGGGATTGTGGAATGTACCTGCCAAATCGCAGGAAACTGAAAATACTGCAATGAACGGCCTTCCTTCTGTAAAGATCACAAAAGTAAAATCAATTGTTACCTGCCCGCATGGGATAGAATTGATCGTGGTTAAGGTTGAAACCGATCAACCGGGATTATATGGATATGGCTGTGCCACATTCCGGCAGCGGGCGCACGCCGTTGTTTCCGCAATTGACAAATATCTTGACGATTTCTGCAGGGGAAAAAGTGTAGAGAACATAGAGGACATCTGGCAAACTGCATATGTGAGTTCTTACTGGAGAAACGGGCCGGTATTAAATAATGCGCTCAGCGGTCTCGACCAGGCATTATGGGATATAAAAGGGAAAATGGCCGGCATGCCGGTATATCAGCTGCTCGGTGGAAAATGCAGGTTTGCGGTAGATTGCTATTCGCATGCCAACGGAAAATCACCGGAAGAACTGGTGGATAGTGTTCAGAAAATTAAGGAGAATGGTTTCAGACACATAAGAATTCAGCTGGGAGGATATGGCGCTACCCATATGGCTGACCGGGCAGATTTTAAAGATGCTGGATTTGGCACCCCGGAGGATAATTATATGAACCAACAAACCTACCTTAAAATGATACCCGTAATTTTTGAAACGGTAAGGGAAAAATTCGGGGAAGATATTGAATTGCTGCATGATATCCACGAACGCGTACAGCCAATGGATGCGATCCGTCTTATAAAGAATCTGGAGGAATTCCGGCCATTTTTTATTGAAGATCCCTTCTCACCTGAGAACAATGGTTATTTCGAACTTCTCCGGCAGCATACACTGACACCCATCGCAATGGGAGAACTGTTTAATAATCCGCACGAGTGGCTTGAACCGATGTCTAAAAAATTGTTTGATTTTATCAGGATACATATCAGTCAGATCGGGGGAATTACGCCTGCCATGAAAGTGGCAAGACTCGGAGAGTGGTTTAACGTAAGAACTGCATGGCATGGTCCCGGCGATGTTTCTCCAATCGGACATGCTGCAAATGCGCATATAGACCTGGCTGTTTGGAATTTTGGTATTCAGGAAGCGGTGAATTTCTCAGACAAGTTAAGAGAGATATTTCCAGGTGCACCCTATATGGATAATGGTTATATGCATATAAATGAGGCTCCTGGCCTGGGTGTTGACGTGGATGAAAAGGTAGCCGCCAAATACCCCTTACCAAAAAAATTCAATTATAACTGGACCCAGGTGAGAATGAAGGATGGCACACCTATAAGACCCTAGAAACCAAGAGCATCTTATAGACCAAAAGTATCGTTAATACTAAACTGTGCAATAAGTATTTTAAAGACAATACTTTATAAAGTATAAAAGGAATACAAGTATAAAGATCCCGCATAAAGGCGGGATCTTTCATTTAAATCTGGGGTTACCATTTAATGATAAAGTCATTAAGAATACCAACAAAGCTGAAAACCATGAAAAAATGCTGGTCTTTATTTATTCCACTTGCCCTGATGAGCTTGAATTTTCTGGGGTTTATATTGTATGCTCAACCGGCACGGATTGACTATAATGTTGAAAGATTCCCTGCTATTTCCTACAGCACAATTGCTGATATTCTGGGAGATGTTTATGTCTTGTCAGATCCGCTTAATGATCCTAACGAATTATTGGCCTACGTCCAGAAAAAGCCGGATTACTTTGGAGAAAATGGAGTTATTACCCTTGCCGCAAAAGATCTTGGCAATTGGATCCTGGAAAATAACGTTATGGGGCTTGAGGAAAATTGTCTTGCTAAAATAGAAAGACGTCTGATGCGAAATGACATTCCCAGGGAATACGCATCTCAATTATTATCGGGTATCAAAAAGAACAATTTTAACTGTAAACAGATTGCGAAAGAGCTGATCTGGCTATCTGAAAACCTTCCACATATGGCCGAAGGTGACTTGAAGGCTTATCTGTATTCCGGAGCGGATACTCAATTAAAGCCAAAGGAAGCCTCACCGGTATCCGAGGGGATGCAGATCTCTGATCCGGAAATAATAGAGATAATACATGATGACAAGAATTATAATCATCAAAAAATGGCCGATCAGATTCAACTTATGGCCTTTTTATCAAAGGCATATAAATAAAATGACAAAAGACTAAATCCCTGTTAATTACCCGCACTTTCTCTTCTTTACATCCTTTCCCTGGCCCCGGGGAAAGGATATTTTTATCTAACCTGGAATTTAATTTTATTCTGAGCAATTTTAACAGCCTCATAGGCATTGACAATTCCTCCTGTAGCCGACAAGGATGGGAATTCGACAAGTTCCTTGGTTCCGGGTAAATAAACCTCTCCCTCAAAAGGTTGGGCCGACTCCAGAATCACTTCTTTGACCTCCTTGGCTGAAAGTTCAGGGAAGTATGAAAATAACAAAGCCGCAACACCCGAAACCACAGGAGCAGCCATGCTGGTGCCGCTGCTTTCCTTGTATAAATTTTTGGGTAAAGTAGAAAACACATATACACCAGGAGCAAACAGATCGACACTGGTCTCGCCGTAGTTAGTGAATTTTGCCGGGAGGCTTTCATTTAAATAGCGGCTATTCGCTCCAACTTCTAAGACATTCCAGGCCTCTTTCTTTCCTTTAATGAATTTCCGCGTAGGATAATTCATTACAATATCTTTATTTTCCCTGTCATTACCCGCTGCATGTACAATAAGAACTCCTTTTTTTTGAGCATACTTGATGGCCTTTTCAACCACGGCCCTGTCAGGTGAATAATGTTTGCCAAAACTCATATTAATAACCTTTGCACCATTGTTTACAGCATAATAAATGGCATTGGCCACATCTTTGTCCCGCTCATCACCATTAGGAACAGTTCTTAAGGGAATTATCTTAACATTGTCTGCGACCCCCCGACCGCCCAGGTCATTATCCCGGTTTGATGCAATTATCCCGGCAACATGTGTTCCGTGGTCACCCATCATTCCTGAGAAATCATCTACCTGATTATTACCATAATAACGCTCTTTCTTATTTTCATAATCATCATTTACCATTGGCCGGGGATCATATTCCAGGTTGTAACCGTAATTCATCTCGTAGAGGTAATGTTCTTCAGTTGGCATCAGTACATTTACCATGGTCTCATATCCCACACTATGTCCAAAATAATTCAGCAGTTTCCCTATCTGTGCAGTGGCCTGGTTGATGATGGTGTCTTCAGACTCAATAGCATTAACAGCTTCAAGAGTTAAACTGTCAGTATCGAGATAGTTAAGCAGAAGTTTATAATATCTCGGGATATTCGAAATGACTTCTGAATACTTGATGAGCGTTTCTTCAGATTTCTCTCTTTTATACTCATACTCATCCCTGACCTTAAGCCAGTATTCATATTCTTTGCTGGAGCTATTGTTATTATGTCCGAATTTAGGTTTAAGCCTTTTATATTCCCTTGTTAATTCATAGGTGTCATAAACCACATTTTTTTCCGGTCCTCCAATAAAATTCCAACCATTAATATCATCTATATAACCATTTTTGTCATCATCAATGCCATTCTCAGGTATTTCATCTTCATTGGTCCAGTAACTACCTTTTAAGTCTTCATGGTCCAGGTCAAATCCACTATCGATAACAGCAACCAGTACAGTTTTTGAAGGTCGTCCATGTAGGAGTTGATAGGCTTTGTTAAGGCTGGCCCCTGCATACCCGTCATCATTTGGATCCAGATGGATCCATTCCTTGGTATTTAAAGTATCATTTTTATCAGTAAATGACTCTGAGTAAACCGGATTATCAGAAAAGGTAAAAAATGCCGTCAATACAGCTAAAGAAAAAAAACTCCTGCACAATACTCTCATCTCAAAATCAACTAGTTAAATGTCATTTTTATTGAATATACAATATTAAAAATATTTTACGTAAATATCTTGCGATATGTTCGCCAGGATGCAAAATAGTATAATATTTCTCAGTTTTTACTCAAATTAAATACTATTCGGGCATCTTTTTCTCAGAAAACACTGTATTTCTGATTCTATTCAGGGTTGGTAATAATTGACAATAATATACTATATTCAGGCTTTGATTCAGTATACTTTTTCAGCTTACACCGGAAAAATTTCCTGAATCCAGAAATAATTTCTATATCTTTTGATTTTTTTTATACGACTATATGGAAGAGAAGGATAAAAACGACAATGAATTCCAATGGGGAAAGATCATCAAAGAACTTGTTCAACCCTTTGTTGACCTGTTTCATACTTCAAGGGCTCTGTTTGGACTGAACCTTTCCTATGTTTTAGAAGGTCTGACATATTTTGGCGTGGTAGGCCTCCTGGCGATCTTTTTTAATGAATTTATTGGCCTGGACGATATCAAAGCTGGTCAAATGGTGGGTTTCCTTACAGCCGGAATTACCTTGGCCATGCTATTCCTGGGCGCTACAGTTGACTGGGTAGGGGTTCGGAAAGCTATACTGATAGCCCTGTCGTTCATGCTTGCCGGAAGAATATTGTTAACCATATCCCCTGCCTTGGGCGTGCCTGGTCTTTGGCAATCAGCCCACTGGATCGCGACATTGGGAATAGTAGGCATAATCATTGGCAACGGAATCTATCAACCAGCTGCCTATGCCGGGGTTAAAAAATTCACAAGTGCTAAAACCTCGGCAATGGGCTATGCAATGCTGTATGCCTTGATGAACCTGGGTGGATTTTTACCAGGTTTGATCTCCCCGCCATTAAGAAGGGCCTTTACAATTACAGGAGTGTTCTGGGTATACGTAATTCTGACTGTTGTGGGAATGATTGTAGTAGCCCTGATTATAACCAGGAAAGCGGAGAAAGAAGCCATTGAAGAAGCACTAGCAGAAGATAGGGCATTGGGCACACCGGTAATTGATGACGAGGAAGATGAGTTGAGTGGAATGACTTTTAAAGAGAAAGCCTCATTCTACATGCGGAATTTCCCGCTTAGGGATATGCGCTTCCTTTATTTTATTTTTATTCTGATTCCCGTACAAACTTTGTTCGCACATAACTGGTTAACCCTTCCTCAATATACAAGCAGGGCTTTCGAGGGATTTGTCAGCCGTAATTTTGAATTTTTCGTTAACCTGAATCCGATATTGATTTTTATTCTTGCCCCTATCGTAACAGCATTTACAGCCAGAAGGAATACTTATAATATGATGATCATCGGGACCTTTATCATGGGCTTTCCGACATTTATACTGGCTTTTGGCCCGAACATTTATACTCTGATGATCTACCTGGTCATTATGACCATAGGTGAGGCCATGTGGCAGCCCAGGTTTCTTCAGTGGGTAGCAGAAATTGCGCCTAAAAATATGACAGGTATATACATGGGGATTGGCCAGTTCCCATGGTTTCTGACGAAGATCATTACTGCATTGTATTCCGGGTGGTTCCTTATGAGATACTGCCCTGCAGATACCCCGCCATCTGAGATGAACACTGAAGTGATGTGGCTCATTTACGGGCTTATTGCCATCTCTTCTTCCTTTGGCCTTATTTTAGCCAGAAAATGGATGCTGAAGGGATTTAAAACTAAACACGAAGCAAACAAATAATCCTATGCCTATTGTATATATGTTAATTGGGATATTACTTCTTATCCTGCTCACAACAGTAGTTAAACTCGATGCTTTTTTGTCTTTTATAATTGTGGCCATCAGTATGGGGGTTGTCTCTGGGATGGATCTTTCAACCATTAGCGGATCTATTATAACCGGTATGGGGAATACCCTGGGATTTATAGCAATTATCCTGGGCTTTGGGGCTATGCTGGGCAAATTGATATCTGATAGCGGTGCTGCACAAAGGATCTCTATTACCCTGCTCAATAAATTCGGGAAGAAACATGTGATCTGGGCTTTGACAACAGCCGGATTCATCGTGGGTGTCCCTTTATTCTATGGTGTTGGTTTTGTATTACTGGTTCCATTGATGTTTACCATAGCATACCGGGTCAAGTTGCCGGTCGTGTACCTCGGTTTACCAATGATCACAGCACTTTCAGCTACACACTGCCTGCTACCTCCACATCCTGCTCCGACAGCCCTGGTTGAGCAATTCAATGCAGATATGGGCACAACCATCTTTTACGGGATCATTATTTGTATACCTATAATATTGGTGGCGGGTCCTGTCTTTGCCAGAACACTGAAAAAAATAAAATCCAATCCCCTGGAAGCCTTTTATGATAAGCGGGAATTGAAGGATGAAGAAATGCCGGGTTTTGGGATCAGTGTCGCAACCGCCCTTTTCCCTGTAGTCCTGATGATACTGGCATCGGTTACTAACCAGTTTATTCAGGGTGAATCCATGCTGCTGGATATAATCAATTTTATTGGAGATCCAACCATTGCCATGGTTTTAGCTGTTGTCTTTGCGATTTATACCCTTGGGATAAGGCAAGGTAAGAAAGTGGGCGATGTGGCAGATTCTCTTGTTGATGGCGTAAAAAGCATTGCTATGATCCTGCTTATAATTGGTGGGGCCGGGGCACTGAAACAAATACTTACGGATAGCGGCACAAATGATTACCTGGCCATGCTGTTAAAGGATTTTAACATCTCCCCTATTGTATTAGGCTGGGGAATGGCCGTGGCGATCAGGTTATCTATAGGGTCAGCCACCGTGGCAGGCCTGACCACCGCAGGAATTATTGCCCCGCTGGTAGTCCAGTCAGGCGCCGACCCTAACCTGATGGTCCTTTCTGTAGGTGCCGGCAGTATTTTCTTTTCTCACGTTAATGACTCCGGATTCTGGTTGTTCAAGGAATATTTTAACTTAAGTGTAAAAGATACCATAAGGACCTGGTCAACCATGGAAGCCATTCTTTCCATAGCCGGATTGCTGGCCGTACTGATCCTGGATATATTCATTTAATATAATCCTGGACCTACCATTTTGTTTTGTTTTTTACGACAAAGAATTTGTTGATATCACTATGATCTTTTCCACTTGGAATGAGCACATTTTTAAGCATATTGGTGGTTATTTAAAATAAATTCATAAATTGAATTTGTAATATAAATATTCAGGAAATTCAAATTTTTAATTATGGATAATATATCTCCAAATGAAAAACTGGGCCAGCTGAAACTTGAACTTCCCCCTGCTCCGGCACCACTGGGAGTATACAAACCTTTTTTGATAGTGGACCGACTGGTATACGTCTCCGGTCATGGACCTATTATGTCGGACGGGAATCTGATAAAAGGCAGAGTGGGCAAGGATATGGATCAGGAAGAAGGGAAAGCAGCTGCAAGGCAGGTGGGACTGGCCATCCTGGCCACATTAAAAACAAATCTGGGAAACCTGAATCGCATAAAAAGAGTGATCAAAGTGCTCGGGATGGTGAATTCAACAGCGGATTTCACAAAACATCCCTACGTGATCAATGGCTGTAGCGAAGTCTTTGCAGAGGTGTTCGGGGAAGAAAACGGGGTTGGCGTGCGAAGTGCTATAGGTATGGGATCATTACCGGATAATATTCCGGTCGAAATAGAAGCAGTATTTGAATTGATCTGACATGGTCGCCTCAGAGGACTGGTATTGTATAAAAGAAATTGAGGGTATCGATTCCCCGGCACTCGTGATTTTCAGGGACCGGGTAGAACAAAACGTTCGGCAGATGATCAAAATGGTGGATGGCAATACGGACCGCCTGATGCCACATATTAAAACCTATAAAATTGCTGAAGTTATAAAAATGCAAATGGCATCCGGAATAAACCAGTTTAAATGTGCTACAATAGCTGAGGCTGAATTACTCGGAATGTCAGGTACCGGGAATGCACTCCTGGCCTACCAGCCATCCGGGGTGAAACTGCAGCGATTGATTCAATTGATAAATTCCTATCCTGAAACTGTATTTTCAACGCTCATAGACAATAAATCATCTGCCAAGATGATAGATTCCTGTCTGAGGAAAAAAGATCTGTTACTGGATGTATATATAGATGTAAACAACGGGAATAACCGTACCGGTATCAATCCAGATCAGACCCTTGATCTGTATGGATATTGCCTTGGGTTAAAAGCGATCAATCTGAAGGGATTGCATATCTATGATGGCCATATTCGCAATGCAGATCCGGGGGAAAGAAAGGAAGCATGTGACAGGGATTTTGCTCAGGTGATAACCCTGGCGGCTGTGCTGCAGAAGAAATATGGAATAATCCCTGAGATTATTGCCGGTGGCTCACCCACCTTTCCGATCCATGCCGCGAGACCACAGGTTATTTGCAGTCCGGGGACAACCTTATTCTGGGATGCAGGATATGGATCAAGATTCCGGGATATGCCCTTTCTACCATCTGCTGTTCTTATCACAAGAGTTGTGTCAAATCCGGCCGAAGGAATCTTTTGTCTCGATCTTGGGCATAAGGCCATTGCATCAGAGAATTCATTGGAGAACAGGGTGGTTTTTTTAAATGTAAGCGGTTTAAAGCCAATCGGACATAGTGAAGAACACCTGGTTGTTAAGAACACAAAGAATCTTGAAATAAATATAGGGGATGTAATTTATGGCCTTCCCTATCACATCTGCCCGACCACGGCATTATATAATGAGGTCGTAGTTGTTGAAAATCAACATATTGTCGGTTACTGGGAAGTAATTGCAAGAAATAGAAAAATCATTTATTGAATATGCAATTAATATTTGACGCACACCTCGACCTGAGCATGAATGCCATGGAATGGAATCGCGACCTGAGGAAATCTGTTCATCAGATCCGTGAAACCGAAAAGAGTATGAGGGATAAGCCCGACAGAGGTAAAGGAACCGTTGCGTTCCCGGAGATGCGAAAAGGAAATATTGGCCTGGTGGTGGCTACTCAAATAGCCCGTTATGTAAAGAAAGGGAATAATCTTCCGGGTTGGAGTTCTCCTGAACAGGCATGGGCACAGACACAGGCTCAACTGGCCTGGTATAAGGCGATGGAGGAAGAAGGCGAAATGGTACAGGTGATCAATCTCTCTTCATTGTATAACCAGATGAAAAAATGGATGGGCAACGAGGAATCAGGAAAAAAACCCATTGGGTATATATTAAGTCTCGAAGGTGCTGATTCCATTATCAATCTGAATTATCTTGAGAAAAGTTACGAACAGGGATTACGCGCCCTTGGCCCTGCTCATTATGGGCCGGGAACATATGCCCACGGGACAGATGCTTCAGGGGGCTTGGGAACAAAAGGATTGGAATTATTGGATGAAATGGAGAACCTGAATATTATCCTGGACACCACACATTTATGTGAGGAAAGCTTCTGGGAAGCATTGAGCCATTTCAAAGGTCCCGTTTGGGCCAGTCATTGTAATGTTAGATCATTGGTTGATCACAACCGGCAGTTATCGGATGATCAGATCAAAGCACTGCTGGAAAGGGATGCAGTGATCGGAGTTGCCATGGATGCATGGATGATGAAACCCGGATGGATTCGTGGAAAATCAAATCCTGATGCAATGGAAGTCAATCTGGAGGTTCTAGTTGACCATCTTGACCATATTTGTCAAATCGCAGGCAATGCTTTCAGCGTAGGGATCGGGTCAGACCTGGACGGTGCTTTCGGCAAAGAGCAATGCCCTTACGACCTGGATACCATCGCCGACATGCAAAAATTGCCAGACCTTTTGATGTCGCGGGGATATACTGAAGGAGATATTGAAAATATTATGCATAAGAATTTCATACGGTTTTTAAAAGAAGCCTGGGAAGATTAAAACTTTATTTTTCTTATATGAAATCCTTTTTTGAACACAAATTAGTTAATGTATTCTATAATGAGACCAATTTACCCAATTCTATTATTTGGCGTTCTGATATTTTATTCCTGCAGGGAACAAATAACAGACCGGTATAACGACATCTCTTTTACTAAGCTTCTAACTGATAACAGCATCGAACCATTGGGTATTGATAATAATAATCCCAGGTTAACCTGGATAGCTGAATCGGGTGTACCGGAAAATAAGCAGTCAGCCTATCAGATCCTTGTAGCCAGTACACCCTTCCTGCTGGATAAGAATGAAGGGGATATATGGGATTCCGGTAAAGTCAACTCAGAGCAATCGGTAAACATTAAATATAATGGTCCGGAGGTGAAATCGCACAAAAGATACTTCTGGAAGGTAAGAATCTGGGATAAATCAGGGAATCCTTCAAAATACAGTCAAACAGCAAAATGGGAAATAGGCTTACCTGAAGCTGGATTATGGGAGTCAGACTGGATCAGCGCTCCAAGGCTATTTGACTGGAGCAAACGTGACCAGCAAAGGAAGCAGATCGCAAAAGACGCACCGCCGGAACGAGAAGAGCCTGCTCCCATATTCAGAAAAGAATTTATCATTGATGGTGGTACCAAATCCGCCAGGGCATATATAAGCGGACTGGGATATTATGAATTGTATATTAACGGACAAAAAGTGGGAGAAAATGTGCTTGACCCCGCATTTACAGCCTACGATAAAAAAGTCATGTATGTAACCCATGATATCACGGAATATCTCAATGACAGTTTGAACGCGGTGGGGGTAATGTTGGGGAATGGATGGTATAATATGTTTTCCCGTGGCGTATGGAGTTTTGACAAAGCACCCTGGCGGGCCGATCCCACATTCAGGCTTCAGCTGAGGATAGCCAATAACATGGGTGCCGTACAACAAGTGTTCAGCGATACAACCTGGACCTGTAGTCCGGGGCCTGTCATATTCAACAGTGTTCGTCAGGGAGAAGAATATGATGCCAGGCTGGAACAACCAGGATGGAGCAGCCCCGGTTTTTTTGAAAACCACTGGCACACTGTGAGGAAAGTAAGAGGGCCGGAAGGGAAGATGGCTGCACAAAACCTGCCGCCGATAAAGATAATAAAAAAGATCAATCCAAAGAGGATCTATAAAACACCTGAAAATACCCTTGTTTGTGATTTTGGACAAAACATGGCAGGCTTCATAGAATTATCAGTAGATACCGAGGCCGGTAGAAAGATCCAATTTAAATACGGAGAAAAACTATATCCCGATGGTACAGTGGACCAGAGAAATATCGATGGCCTGGTTGCTGAGACTTCCTTCCAAACCGACGTATATGTTACCAAAGGTTCCGGGCTGGAAACCTGGCATCCCAGGTTCACCTATCACGGCTTCCAATATGTCGAAATTGAAGGATTTGATGAACTGGCCATGAATAATATCAAAGCTTGTGTAGTAAGTACGGCAATGGCAAAAACCGGTTCCTTTTCCAGTTCAAATGAGCTGCTGAACAATATTCAAAAGGCAACAGAATGGTCATTCGTAAATAACTTTCACGGATACCCTACTGATTGCCCACATCGTGAAAAAAATGGCTGGACAGGCGATGCTCAGCTGGCGAGCGATATGGCTTTATATAATTATGATGTGGTAAACTCTTATGATAAATGGGTAAGCGATATTGTTGATTCTCAATTGCCATCAGGAATGGTATCCGCAATTGTTCCAACAGGAGGATGGGGATATTACTGGGGTAATGGACCAGCCTGGGACTATGCCCTGATCATATTACCCTGGAAATCCTATATATATAAAGGGGATAAGGAAATGCTTGAGAAATATTATCCCTCCATGAAGAAATATATTGAATTTCTTTCCGGAACTGCTGAGGATTTTATCGTCAGATGGGGCCTCGGTGATTGGGTGCCTGTCAGAGCTACCACACGCCCGGATTTGATCACTACGGCCTATTTCTATCATGATGCTGTGATCATGTCAAAAATTGCAGGCGTACTGGGTAATAATATAGATGCGAACCGGTATGCCTCTTTAGCGGCAAACATTAAATCCGCCTTTGAAAAAGAATTTGTGGATAAGCCCAACAACGTTGTTGGGAATGGAACGCAGACAGCACTTAGCTGTCCCCTGTTCTTTAATATGCTGGATGCTGATCTTGCCTATGAAGTTTTAAATAATCTGACTGAAAATATTGAAAACAATGATCTGAATCTGGATTTCGGGGTGCTTGGTTCAAAGTTCGTTCCCAATACACTGGCTGAAATGGGTAAAATTGATGTGGCTTACAATATGATCAATACAACGAATTTTCCCGGATGGGGGCATTGGATCAGCCAGGGAGCTACGAGTCTATGGGAAGACTGGAAAGGTGAAAGTTCCAGGAATCATATCTTCTTTGGTGATGTCAGTGCCTGGTTTTATAAATATCTGGGTGGTATACGCCCTGTTGAAGAAGATCCCGGATTTAAGCATTTCATAGTAAAACCTTACTTCCCGGAAGACCTTTCCTGGGTCAGATCAAGTACCATGTCTTCCTTCGGGAGGATTGAAAGCAACTGGGATCGTGAAGATGATGGGATCTTAATGGATATAAACATTCCCTTTAATACGTCGGCAACAATCATCCTGCCGGAAAATATCGCCTATAAGGTGCTATTTGAGAATAAAAACGAAATTTTACCTAGTGAAATAACAAATTACGGGGATAATATAGCTTTTATACTGGCTTCAGGAAATTATCAAATTCAAATAATCATAAGTAAGGGTGTGAATTGAAACCTATTTTTACGAAATTCGTAAAGGATAAGTAATTTTTTTATAGTTATGAGAGTTAATCAATTCTGCGAATGTCATAGATTGGGATCAAAGTTCCTGATGATCACATTGGTGTTTTATTTTCTCTTCTTTGTATCTATTACGCCTTTTGCATTTAACCTGGCGGAGGAGATAAATATTGAGCTGGAGATGAGTGCATCCCTCGAAGACATACAAGAATTATCTGAAGAATTCCTTAAAACACATGGTTCAGACTTTCAATATCATATAAAGTCAGTAACAACACTTGAGGATATGAATGAGCAACTCATTAATTCATATAAAGCGGATATACCCTTTCCTCCACCAAAAACCATTTAGTCGTTCTAATCTTTTTAAAAAGGTAATGTGAACCCAAAGGCATTGCCATGTCCTATAATTCCCGATAAAAAAGTTCAATTTTTTAAACATTATTAGTTATGAAAAAGATATTAGTACTCATAATATTGATCAGTGCATGCAAGGTCTCCTGGGCCCAGACCAGGGATAACTCATTTCAGGTGCATACCCTGAAGTTTAAGAAGGTATCATCCCCGGAGTATAAAAATCACAGATTTGAATATAATTCCAAATCGGATAAGCTGGCTGTTAAAGCAATAAACATAACAGATGTTAACAGCCCGGAGTATAAAAATCATTTTGATGAAATTCATAAAGCTAAAACCAGGTCAGTAAATGTAATAACTGAACCTACCAAACTGAAAGGGCCAAATTATAAGAACAGAAGATTCAGAGAATGATTATTTGAATATTTATGGAGCTAACCGTGGAAGGCTGCATTCAAATGCAGCCTTCCTTTAGCCTAAATCTGCATATTTCTGAAGCGCATTTTCATTCAGGATCGTAATCTCCTTATCTTCCTCGTCGATCACGCATTCGTTTTTGAACTCTTTCATTACCCGGATGGTGCTTTCCTTGGTTAATCCGGTCAGGTCGGCTATTTCCTGCCTTGTGATATATTTAATGGACCCGTTCTTGAATACATCATTTTTTAGATATAGCAGCGCCTCTGCGATCCGTCCTTCCATATTTTTCTGTGTAAGAGTAACAAACTGGCTGAAGGTATGGATGTTGCTTTCTGAAAAACATTTGATGAATTCTTCAGCGAAAATGGAATTTTTGCGGATTACTTCTTTAAAAATATTAACATCGATAAAACAGGCCCTTGAATCTACCAGGGCCATTAAAGAAGAATGGTGACGCATGTCCACATACATACCTGGCCCGCCATTGATCAGATATGGCTGAACGATTGAAATGATCAGGTTTTTCCCCCTCGGACCCTCTATATAATTTTTACCCAGTCCTTCACTGATTATCACAATATGAGTTAAAGGGGAACCTTGTTTAAAAATTATCTCGCCTTTCTTGAAAAATACCTCCGTGCGGTTATTATTTAGCAAATCGAGCTCTTTATCGTTCAATAACTCGAAAAGGACATTCCGCCTGAAACAGTGCCTGCACTCTAGACATATTTTCTTGTTTAAATCTACCATCTCTCCCCGTTTATCTGAAAAATTTCATCAAAGTATGAAACCAGACTTAAAAATACAACGATTTTTGTTCAAATTAATATGATATAAATCATTTTTATGTGAATCTATATCAAATTTTTAACAAAAATAATCAATTGAATGTATCTATTAAATCTTAGTTAACAAATTGATAAAAAATACAATTAGGATCATTTTTGCTTTGGTATTATCTATTTTTCAGACGAGACCAGATTATTGTTTCATAACATAAAGATTTACAGATTTTTAAATAAAAATCCGGAGCATTAATAAGGATTATTTTGGATATACTATGAAATGGTTCAAGAAAACAGATTTTACACTAAAAATGACTCGCCAGATCATTTTTTTGTTATTGGATAGATCATTTAGTGGAAATTTTAAAATAGTTGCCAGTCATTGTATAGTCATGGTTTTTTGATAAAAGCTGATTATTAATGGTCAATTCAATTAAAAAAATTTAAGGAAAAATAATATGAAAATGAATTTAAATATTATTAAGACGGAAAAACGTGCCAGGTGGGTATTACCATTTTTCACAATAATATTAATGTGGATATCCTCCTGCGCAAACTATGAGAGACCTCTAGAAGAGCCTATTGTAGATGTGAGTTTCTCTGAAGACATGATCCCATATTTTGAGACCAGCTGTGCTTATTCCGGTTGCCATAACACGGGGGGAATTCCACCTGACCTGACCGAGGAGTCTGCATATACTAGCCTCACTAACGGTGGATATATCGATACGGACAATCCTGAACAAAGCCTCTTGTATACAAAGATCGCTGAGGGTGGATCTATGGAAAGATACAGTACCCCACGGGATACGCAAATGGTATTACAATGGATTATAGAAGGAGCTGAAAACAATTAAAATCAAATAGAAATGAAAAAGATAAAATTAATAACCTACCTCTTGATTGCCACTTTTGTTTTAACATTTGGCAACATGACTTTAGCGCAGGATGAAGAAGAAAAAAAATCCAAACCAAGGCCTCAAAGAAAAGCATTTGAAAGTGCGGTACTCCTGGAGAACCAAACAGATGTAATTAATGCTTCAAAGACCTTGGAATGGAATATACAGCATAGATTTGGAACCGTTAGAAATGGCTGGAGTGATCTGTACGGAGTATTTGCACCGTCCAACATCAGGCTGGGATTCAGTTATTCTATCATTGACCGGTTGAATATTGGCTTTGGAGTTTCAAAAATAGCCGTCACAAATCCTTTTATTGATCTCAATATCAAAGGGAAAATTCTGCAGCAGGGACGTGATGGCGGAAGTCCTTTCAACCTGACCTTTTATGGGAACATGGTAATAGATACAAGAAACGAGGATAATTTTGCCACACAACTGCACCGGTATTCCTATTTTTCTGAATTGATCTTATCGAGAAGATTTTCGAAGAAATTCTCCCTTCAACTGGCACCTCAATGGTCACATTTCAATGCAGTTGATTCTCTGTTTAGCAATGATGTATTTGGTTTACACATTGGCGCCCGGTTTAAAGTGAGCTCTCAGGGTTCAATTATTTTTGATTGGACCGAACCCTTTACAGAACATGCTGTTAACAATGCCACAGAGCCATATCAAAGAAATGTCGGACCTTATCGCAATGTTTCCTTTGGATATGAAGTAGCCACAAGTGCCCATGCATTTCAGTTCTTCTTTAGTGTATATGGTGATATTCTTCCACAATATAATCTCACATATAACACCAATGAGTTTATAAAAGAAGTGAATGGGGAAAACAAATTATCATTCCTTGTTGGCTTCAACATGACAAGATTATGGGGATTTTAATTTTTTAATTCATGGATAATAAAGATAAAAAAAACAACCGTAGAAATTTTTTAAGGAATGGATTAACAATGGGTGGATCTATGTTGGCTATGGGCATGGGCCCGGCAATAGCTAAAGATTCATCCGGTGAAGGTAAATCATCCGGTGAGAAAATAAAGGTTTTAACAACCGATGGAAAAGTTATAGAAGTTGATAAGCCAAAGGATGATTGTAAGATTGATCCTTGTGAACCTCCGAAAGGTAATGCTGCAAGACAGGGTATACCTGGCCGGAGTTTCGTCATGGTCATTGACCTGGCTAAATGTAAAAACGCCAGGAAATGCATAGAGGGATGTCAGAAAGGGCATAACCTTTCACCAGACCAGGAATGGTTGAATGTCTACTTGATGAAAGACCATGATGATGCAGAACCGTATTGGTTCCCCCGTCAGTGTTTCCACTGTGACATACCTCCATGTGTAAAGGTATGCCCTGTAGGAGCCACCTATAAAAGGCAAGATAACATCGTGCTTGTGGATTCGAACCGGTGTATTGGCTGTAAATTCTGCATGGCTGCATGTCCTTATTCTGTAAGAATATTCAATTGGGAAAAACCGCCTGAATCAGATGTTCCGCCAGAAGATTATTCACCGGAAGCCAGCGTTCCCGCTCAAATTGGTACAGTTAGTAAATGTGACTTCTGCCCGGATAGATCACGTGAAGGGAAACTCCCTTACTGTGCCAGCGGATGTCCGATGGGAGCGATTTATTTTGGAGACAAAAATGAGGATGCAGTCTCTAATGGTACCGAAACACTTAGATTCAGGCAACTGATCAAAGACAGGGTCGGATACAGATACCTTGATGAATTAGGAACTGAACCTAATGTATATTATCTGCCGCCGGTTGAGAGAATGTTCGACTATAAGAGTGGATTGAATGACCTTCCGGAAGAAAAACAGGAAGTATATAAAGATATTATTGATGGAGAGAACAATAAAAATAACTAAGCCGTGGAAAACAGCAGTGATTTAATGAAAAAACTGGCCCGGAATCTGGAGACACCTTCCAGGCAGTGGTATATATGGGTAATTATTCTTTCCGCAATAGTGCTTTTTGGTGTATATGCACTCATCCGGCAAATACAGGAAGGACAGATCATTACCGGAATGCGAGATAATGCTGTTTGGGGTATTTATACAGCGAACTTTATATTTTTTATGGGTCTGAGTTATGCAGGTGCATTGGTTTCCTGCTCTTTTCAGTTGTTAAGGATTCAGTGGGCAAAACCATTATTGAGAATGGCTGAATTAATTACGGTGTCTACTTTGATAGTGGGCGCACCCTACATTTTATTCTGCCTCGGCCGTCTGGACCGTATACATTATTTATTTATGTATGGTAGAATTCAGTCACCCATTACATGGGATGTAATAGCAATTTCTACTGATCTGGTGTTTTGTGCCGCCTTTTTATATTTTACCCACATCAGGGATTTTGCCAAATTGAGAGATTTAGAGGGATTAAAGGTCGCAAAATGGCGGAAGAAACTTTATGCGATTCTGGCCTTGAATTATAGAGGGACTCCTCTTCAGAAAAAGTACCTCCACCAGGCGCATGATATCATGGCAGCAATCATTATTCCAACCGCAGTAATTGCCTACTCTTTATTATCATGGTTGTTTGGCATGAGCTTAAAACCAGGTTGGCATAGTACTATTTTCGGTCCTTATTTTGTAGTCACCGCTGCCTATTCCGGCATTGCACTTCTTATAATTATTATGTGGCTTTACCGGAAGTCAAGAAAACTGGAGGATTACATTACAAACAAGCATTTTAACTATATGGCCTTTGGATTGGTCCTTCTGACTATGGCTTATGGTTATTTCACATTCAGTGAATACATTACTGACTGGTATAACCAGACCAGCCAGATGTCTGCTTTGTTAGGGAAATTTACTGATATGTCTCAATATGGAGCCCTGCAGTCATTCCATGTACTTTTCACTATGTTTGTTCCTCTGATTATTATCGGATTGCCATGGTTCAGATCTATAAACAGCATAACCCTGGTTTCTTTATTCATTGTTATAGCACTGTGGGTCAAAAGATATCTGATTGTGGTTCCACCGCTCGAGACACCATTTATCCCTATCCAGGATGTCAGACCTGAATATGTTCAATATTCTATGTCCTGGGTTGAGATAACATTAACAGTTTCCGGACTGGCATTAATTGTCCTTATCTTCACGATTGCTTCAAAAATCGCACCGATCATACCTGTGGCGGAGATAGAAGATGTCGAGGATACTGCAAAACCAATTATCAGATTCCAGACAAAGGGTGTTTAACGTAATGATCATAAAATTGATGAAAATGAAAAATCAAATATATAAATCTGTTTACAGCCTGATCGTTGGATTCCTGATATTATCACTTTTTGGGACTTCCTTAAGCATGGCACAATCAAAGGAAAGAACAAGGCTTAGATCCTATTTTTACATTCACGATAACGGAGACAGGGAAATTTCTGTTTTACTGACAGCAGGACGGGGAAGAAATATGCAGAATGTCAGCAATGCCCCAATTTCAATGGAAGTCGACATGGGTGATTCTACTTTATTCCTGACCGAATTGATCACCGATGCGGAGGGGAGTGCAAACTTGCTTGTTGAAGCAGGGTATACCTTCCCTGCTGATGAAGAAGGAATTACAACAGTTCTGGCTTCCTATAACGGCAATGATACGCTGAGATCAGCTTCAACCGATATAGAAATAAAGGACGTATTCCTGGAGATATCTTTCGATATAGAAGATTCCGTTAAAATATTAACTGTCCAGGCTAAGGAATTTAATAATGAAGGTGAGCTTATCCCTGTTGAGGAACTGGATATTAACATAGGCGTTCAGCGTCTGTATAGTATCCTTCCGATTGATGAAATTGAAACAGATGAAAACGGTATTGGTATCCTTGAATTTCCGGATGATATTCCCGGTGATTCTATAGGTTTGATAAAAATCCTGGCCAGAATAGATGAACACGATTATTTTGGGACCGTTACAAAAACCTCCTCCGTAAACTGGGGGATTCCTGTTTCTTATGAATTGAAACGATTACCAAGGCAACTATTCACGGATGAAGCACCCCTATGGATGATCATAGGTGTATTTATAGCCCTTGTTGGCGCCTGGTACCATTTCTTTTTATCCGTTTACAAGTTGGTTAAATTAAAAAATGAAGGTTGAATTATATAAACAACTTAGATTTTTCGAACTATAAAATTGATCTTAACATAAGCATATAATTCATAATTAAATACATAACTATTTCATAATAGTAACATTTGATTTTTATTAAGTAACAGTTTTCATTTTGATTCTACTTCGATCAAATAGGATCATTTGATAAATTTTTGAGCTGAGTATTCATTAATACTTTAAACTGAAATATTAAAAGAGATAATAAAGATTTTTTACTATTTGAACCCCACATAATCCTGTGTTGGATTATGTGCTAAAAGAATATGCTTATGGCATCACGAAAGAAATCCAACAAGAAAAAATCCCGGAGGAATTTTATTCAATCTGGCCTTAAGTGCGGGGCAGGTGCATTATTCTTTTCAACAGCAGCTACTTCGTGTAAAAATCCGAAGGAGAAGGTAAAAGCCTTAACACAGGATGGCCAGCTGGTGGAGATTGATAAACCTGAGGCAGAGTGTTGTAAACCGGCCACTCCGGAAGAAGCGAGAAATGGAATTCCCAACAGAAAGTTTGTCATGGTCATTGATCTGTCACGATGCAGAAATGCACGTAAATGTATAGAAAAATGCCAGGAAGCACACCATTTATTACCCGGTCAGGAATTCATGAGGGTGTATCTTATGCAACGAACTGACAAATCAGCGCCTTACTGGTTCCCAAAACCATGCTATCATTGTAATAATCCGCTCTGTGCAAGTGTCTGTCCTGTTGGTGCGACCTATAAAAGATCTGACGGGATTGTATTGGTCGATAATGAAAGATGCATTGGATGTAAGTTCTGCATGACAGGCTGTCCATATAATGCCCGCATCTTTATATGGGAGAAGTTAGAAAGGGAAGATGAAGAGGATATTGAATATTCTCCTGAGACAAGTATCCCGGTAAAGGAAGGGACCGTGGCGAAATGTGACTTCTGTCCTGATATGATCAGAAAAAAAGAACTACCACACTGTGTAACGGCTTGTCCTATGGGCGTCATATACTTTGGCGACATCAATGAGGATTCCGTTACAAACGGTACAGAAACAGTCAGTTTTTCGGAATTGATAAAGGAAAACGATGGTTACCGTTATTTGGAAGTATTGGGTACCGATCCCAGTGTTTATTATTTGCCTGCCAACGACAGATTATTCCCTTTTGAAAGGGGATTGGATGGATTGGATGACGAAGTAATTGAGCGATATAAGGATACACCATATTTTAAAAATAAAAGAAATGGATAAGGCTGAACAAAATCTTTTAAGAGAATTCCTGCCCCAATTAAAAACTCAATCAAACCTGGGAAAGGCGTGGTTCATTGTTTTGTTGCTGGGCCTTTTCATCGGTTTGTTTGGATTGTATACGCAAATCGTTAAGGGTCATATAGTAACCGGTATGAGAGATTACGTTGTATGGGGGGTATACATAGTTAATTTCATATTCTTTATGGGATTAAGTTATGCCGGAGCTCTAATTGCCGGATCCCTGCATCTCATGCAGACGAACTGGCGAAAACCTATTATGCGAATGGCCGAAATTCTGACAGTGGTATCACTAATGATTGGTCCATTGTTTATCATTCTATGTATAGGTCGTCTTGACCG
>JAHEGY010000138.1 GCA_024644875.1 Cyclobacteriaceae bacterium | reverse complement strand
TCATGTATTGGAGGCCCAACAAAGATTGTCCCGTAGAGGAAGCTTAAGTCCTCTTCAAACGGGTGTTTTATCTCATACGTATTAGCTATAGCTTGTTTGATTTTACGTCCAATTTTAATCATTTGATCATATTCCGATGATACTAATTTAAGATCGAACTGGCTTGCTTCGCATATTGCGTAAAACGCACCACCAAATGAAATGTCAAATTTAACTGTTCCAATTCCATCAACTTCAATAATTTCATTTTGATATATTACAAATGACGGAACATTAGTAAAAGAAACTTTTTCGACAATCCCATCATTTATTTTTGCTACTGCTTTTATCTGTCCAGGGGGAGCATCAATAATTATTTCAGGATTTTTACCTTCCTTTTCAATGATATGTGTATCCAAAACCAGTTTTACAAGTGCGATAATGGCATGCCCGCACATCGTACTGTATCCTTCATTATGGATAAAAAAGGTTCCGAAATCAGCGTTTTTGGTAACGGGTTCTGTAATAATTGCCCCGTACATATCAGCATGTCCTCTGGGCTCAAACATTAATCCGGTTCTGATATAATCAAAGTTATCCCTGAAATATCTTCTTTTCTCAAGAATGGTATCCCCTTTGATTTCTGGCAATCCGTGGGTCAATACACGCAATGGCTCACCACCTGTGTGAAGGTCAATGGCTTTGATTACCTTCCAGCTGTCTGGGGTATTCCAATCGAAGTTTTCAAATAAATATCCAGAAGTCATATTTAAATATCAATTTTGGAGTTCATATTCATAAATTTTGTCAAGTATAATCCTATAATAAAACATTTGCACCTATCTTTTTCTTAACAGCAGCATGGTAGATAGCCCTTGAAACGGTTAAGTCAAAAAGGGCCATGCCAACTGACTTAAATATCCTGGTTTTATCCTGGACGTTATGTTTCCCAATTATTAACTGGCTTAATTGAATAACGTCTTCATCATCGAGGAGTTTTTGCTGAATTGGCCAGGATACATCCCCGCTTTCGTTTCTGGCATAGTCTACATCTACATAAATATATTTAACGAGCTGGTATATGGTCCTGGGAAGCTCTCCTGTTACAGGTTTGAATGAACCCAGACAGATATACAGCTTCCCTTTCAACCATTCAGGATTCTCAGGCAGGACTGGAGCAGGAGACGTTGTGGCAGTCACGACGACCTTGCACTTCCTGAGTAGTTCTTCCTTGTCATCGATGAGCCTTATTTTTACTCCCGGAATTTTATCTTCAAGGTCTTTCTTAAACTTTTCGCTTTGCGCTGTATGATAGTTGAATACATAAAACTGATCGATTTGCTGGACATATGATATAAACCATAAGGCATGTAATCCCTGTACTCCAGCTCCAACCAATCCAACAGTACTGAAATTTTCACCCGCAAGAAATTTAAAAGCCACGGCTCCAACTGCACCTGTTCTTATTGCAGTAAGGGCGCTTCCATTCATAATCGAAAGCAATTGCCCGTCATTTTGCTTTACAAGTTGAACAGATCCATTAATTATCGGTAAGTTCCTGGAAGTATTTTTTTGATTCACCGTGACCACTTTTGTGCAGAATATTTCTTGAGCAGCTGAAGGCATGACCAGTTGGATACCATCCTGAACTTTTAGATGCAATCGGTCTGGCATTACAAATTCTTTGCTACTTTGAAGAGCGTAGGCTTCTTCAATGGCTCTAATTATATCCGGGGGATGGCAAGCATCATAAATATCACCTGAATTCAATACCAGCATTAGGATTTACTTTAAATTATTATAATAAAAATAAGGCTTTTAAAATTAAGTCCGGAATGATATTCGCACTTAGATTTATATCTGACCCTATCCAGGTAATCAACAATATTCGGCTTTCTTGGAAAAGAGTAAAAGCTAAAACTAGGATTTCATGGCTTATAATTAACTTCAGCATATTTAAGAAACTAATGAACTACGGTATAGAAAATACTTAGATGCCAAAGAAGTATCAGTATTACTGTTGGATTTTCCAACAATTGTTTACATTTATACTGATACACATCATATATTTTTAGATAATATATTTTCAAATGGGAAAGGATAGAACCGGAAAAATTCTGATTATTGATGATAACACTGAATTTCTTATTGCTTTAAAAATTCTTTTATCACCTTACTTTGAATATGTTACGACTGAAGCCATACCGGACAGAATTCAGACACATTTGAATAGTGAAAAGTTTGATGTCATTCTGCTGGATATGAATTTCAAGGCTGGAATTCAATCAGGCAATGAAGGATTCTATTGGATGAATAAGATCAGGGAAATTGATGAGGAAGTGAGTATCATTTTTATTACTGCCTATGGAGATGTTGATCTGGCTATAAGATCTTTAAAAGAAGGGGTGACGGATTTTATTCAAAAATCCTGGGATGAGAATAAGATATTGTCAACAGTACTTTCAGCCTATAATCTGAATAGATCAAATAAAGAGATCAACCGTTTGAAAAACCAACAGCAACATTTGAAAGCTTCACTATTGAAACAAACACATGAGCTTATAAAGGGTGATTCGAAGCGTATGAGTGAGATTTTTGTACTTATCGATAAAGTAGCAAAAACTGAGGCAAATATTCTGATCACTGGTGAAAGTGGTACAGGTAAGGAAGTAATTGCCCTTGAAATACATAAGAAATCACTCCGTAAAAATGAATTGTTCGTATCAGTTGATTTGGGAGCTATCCATGAAAATCTATTCGAAAGTGAACTTTTTGGACATGCAAAAGGCGCCTTTACCGATGCTGCCGCACATAGGGCAGGTCGGATTGAACTGGCCAGCGGAAGCACTCTGTTCCTTGATGAAATTGGAAATCTTTCACATCCTTTGCAAATGAAACTGCTGACAGTTATACAGAATAAAACTGTTACCCGTTTAGGTGAAAATAAGCCTAGACCTGTAGATTTCAGATTGATCTCAGCAACCAATAGATCCCTCGATGAAATGGTATCGGAAAATGTATTTCGTGAAGATTTACTATATCGTTTAAAAACCGTAGAGATCCATTTACCTCCATTAAGAGAAAGAAAAGAGGATATACCAGAATTAGCAGGGTATTATCTGGATAAATATTCCAATAAATACAATAAAAATATAAATAAAATATTGGATACAAGTCTGAACAAGCTAATCATGTACGATTGGCCCGGAAATGTCAGGGAATTACAGCATTTAGTGGAAAAAGCTGTTATCCTGTCTGAGGGTAGTCAGTTAAAAATATCTGATGATATGCTTACTACCGGTGTGAAAGTAAAGATGGATAAGTCTAAAACATTCAATTTGGAAGAAAATGAAAGGGATGTAATTGAAAATGCCCTGAAAGCCTTTAATGGGAATATGAGTAAAACGGCAAAAGAGTTGGGGATAAACCGATCAACATTATACGAAAAGTTAAAAAAATATGAACTCTAATCGATTTAATATTAATATCATTTTATTCTCATTTACTATTGCCATCACCTCATATGCTTTTATCTGGGCAATCGGACAACCAAATAAAATTGTTACTTCTATTAGTTTGGCTGTCTTGTGGATGATTGAGATTCTTTATTTGATAAGATATATTAATATAACGAATAAAAATCTATTACTATTCCTTCAATCTTTTCATTTTAAGGATAGTTCATTGACATTCTATAAGAATAGAAAACTGCCTTTCAAGCCAATTTATAATGAGTTCAACAGGATCATCGATTTATTTAATCAGCTGAAGACGGAAAAAGAGATTGAACACCAATATTTTGATCATGTCATAAAACATGTTGATACCGGACTTCTGGCCTGGGATTCTAATAATCATATTAAATTATTCAATATGGCAGCCAAGCAGCTATTGAATATGCCTCATATAGGCAATTTATCCGGATTGAAGTCAATTATGGAGGATATGCCTGAGAAGTTGGATAATCTGAAACCAGGACGACGGGAACTTTTAAAGATTCTGCGAGGTGATGAATTGATAAGTTTATATGTAAGTCTTTCAGAGTTTACTATTTCCGGTGAAAAGATCAAGTTGGCATCTTTTCAAAATATACATTCGGAACTCGAAGAAAGTGAATCCGAAGCCTGGCAAAAGTTGATAAAAGTATTGACACATGAAATTGTCAACTCCGTAAGTCCTATGAAACTGGTTTCTTCATCTTTACTGAAAACATTATCAAATTCTGAAAATAAAGACCAGTTTGTGCTAGCTTCAGAAGAGCTTGATAATATGCAAGCTGGATTAAATGCGATATACAACAGGAGCCTGGGATTATCAAAATTTGTGGATGATTATAAAACAATAACTGATATTCCTAAGCCGGAATTTGAGAAAGTTAAGGTTTCTGAACTTTTTGATGAACTATTGGATTTATTAAAGAGAAGTTTTTTAAATCAAAGCATAACTGTAGACGTAAAAATTGACCCTGGAGATATAAGGATATTTATGGACAAGAAAATGATCGCCCAGGTACTGATAAATTTATTGAAGAATTCTGCCCATGCCATATCTGAAAATACCAGTCCTCGAATAAACTTGACTTCCTCCAAGTTAAATGACAGATCTTTGATATCGATAGAAGACAATGGTTGTGGTATTCCTTTCAATACGCTGGATTATGTTTTTATGCCTTTTTTTACTACCCGGAAGAATGGATCAGGCATCGGTCTGACCTTGTCAAGGCAGATTATGAAAGCCCATGATGGATTTATTAATTTAGTAAGTCATGAAGGGGTAGGAACTAAAGTAACTCTGATATTTTAAGAAAATGAGTAAATTAAATTATACATTCTTACTATTCACATTAGTATTTTTTTCCTGTGAGCAACAAAAAAAGACCAATGACCTTCCAAATATTGTATTTATTCTGGCAGATGATCTTGGTTACGGTGATCTTGGATGTTATGGAAATAAGGTTCACAAAACACCTATTCTTGATCGATTAGCTGAAGAGGGGGTTATTTTAACTGATTTTTACGCTGCTGCCAGTGTGTGCACTCCAACCAGAGCTGCCTTTCTAACCGGAAGTTACCCAAGACGTGTAAGCCTTCACCGGGATTCTAAGAATCACTGTGTCCTTATTCCGGGTTCCAATAAAGGGATTAATACGGATGAAATTACTATTGCAGAAATACTAAAATCGAAAGGGTATGTAACTGGATGTTTCGGAAAATGGCATTTGGGAGATCAACCCAGTTTTTTACCAAATAATCATGGTTTTGATACTTATTTTGGTGTTCCTTACAGTAATGATATGGATTGGAAAGAAAGGGGTGACCCGCCTTTGCCCTTTGTACATAACAATAGGGTGATAAAAGCTCCGGTAAATCAGAGATACCTTACTCAGTGGTGTACTGACAAAGCCATTGATTTTATCAGGGATAATTATGAAACTCCATTTTTTGCATATATCCCCTATAATATGCCCCATAATCCAATTTTTGCATCATCAGGATTCGAGGGGAAATCCTCGAATGGAATATATGGAGATGCTATAGAAGAGATAGATTTTAATGTTGGCCGAATAATCTTTTTGCTCGATTCTTTACATATTTTAGATAAAACCCTTTTGGTTTTTACGTCTGATAATGGCGCTGCAAAACCATTTGGAGGTAGCAACAAACCATTGACTGGCTGGAAAGGCAGCAATTATGAGGGTGGATTCAGAGTGCCCTGCATCATTAAATGGGAAAAGTTATACAGTAAGGGAAGTAAAAATAACACCTTTACCTCCATCATGGATTTTTTACCTACATTTGCTGAAATTGTTGATTATGATCTTGATACTTCACGGAAAATCGATGGTGAAAGTTTGGTTACATTCTTAAAAGAAGGAAGTGACCAAGCCTTCAGGAATAGAGAATTCTACTATTATTACAGAGATCAGTTACAGGCAGTAAGAAAAGGAGATTGGAAATTATTTTTACCTCTCGAAGTAAAGCAAACCAGGTGGAATGAGATTTTAATTGAAGGATCGGGACAGATATCTAAATTGGTGAATCTGGAATCAGACCTTCAGGAACAGAATGATTTAAGTTTGAAATATCCGGATAAATTAGAGGAATTAAGCAAAATAGCGTATCGGATAAGACAGGATTTGGGAGATAACGACATTCAAGGTAATAATCAAAGGCCAGCCGGATGGATCGATAATCCACAATATCTGAGTAACAAGAAATAATATATGAAAGGAAAATTATGTGTTATAACAGGCGCGAATGCCGGAATCGGTTATGAAACCGCCCTCGGACTGGCAAAAATGGAAACAGATCTTGTGATTATCTCAAAGAATGAATCAAGAGTAAAAACCACTATTGATAAGATCAAAACTGAATCCGGCCATAAGAATGTTGAGGGAATAGTTGCGGATCTAAGCTCACAAAAAGAGATTAAAAAAGGAGCGAAAGAAATTTTGGATAAGTATACTAAAATTGATGTATTAATTAACAATGCCGGGACATGGTATTCAAACCTTACTTACACTGATGAAAACATAGAAATGCAATTTGCAGTTAACCACCTTGCCTATTTTTATTTGACTCATTTGCTGCTACCGGCTTTGGCAAACTCAGATGATCCCAGAATTATCAATGTTGGATCAGATTCACATTTTAGTGGAAAAATTCATTTTAATGATATAAATCTTACTAAAAAGTACCATGGGTTGAGAGCATATTCACAGTCTAAATTGGCTAATATTCTATTTACCTATGAATTCAACAGACGTAATCCATTAAAGAAAATATCTATCAACTGTTTGCAACCAGGTTTGGTAAAAACGAATATTGGATTAAAGCACACTGTTGCCCTGCATGGTCTCGCCTGGAAATTACGCCGCCTGCGTGGGATTACACCTGCCGAAGGAGCTGAAACTTCTATATATCTGGCTTCCTCAGATGATGTAAAAGGTATTTCAGGAAAATACTGGGATAAAAGTAAGATGAAAAAATCGTCGAAAAGATCTTATATTAAGGAAGATGCACAAAGATTATGGCTACTTAGTGAAAAACTTTGTGATATAGATGATTATTTTTCAGTAATTAGTGAAGAATAGTCAATATCAATTTTTTTTATCCTGAAAGGAATAATAACATAAAAAGTGAAACCTTTTTAAGCGTAATCCTTTAATATCTAAGATGTTCATTGGTAAATATTTTTTTGTTAATACTTTTATTTAGTTTATTTAACAAAATTGCGATATTTTGGTTTTCTGTTTAAATGTTTAATCTGTTAATTAAGTCAAGCTCTTGAGAAAGGTTATTAAGTTTCTAACTTTTGTATTTTTATTAGGCAGCCAGTTCAGTTATGCTGATGATTCTTATACAGAATTGTCAGAAAAAATAAGTATTGCAGGATATATTAAAGATGCTTCCACTGGTGAAGCCCTTATTGGCGCTACAGTTTACATCAGAGAAATACAAGGAGGTACTACTACGAATATGTACGGGTTTTATTCAGTGACTCTGGAAAGGGGTACTTATACAATAGAGTTCAGGTATATAGGATTCCTTACAGTTACTAAAGAAATAACGCTGGATAAAAATACAGAGATAAATATTGAATTAACAGAAGACACCCAGCAATTGGAAGAGGTGATCGTAATTGGTAAAACAAATACTAATGTCAGGCGCATTGATATGAGCGTTAATAAACTTGACATAAAAACTATTGAAAAGATACCTGCCTTATTGGGAGAGGTTGATATTATACAAAGTTTACAGCGATTGCCGGGTGTAAGCTCCGTTGGAGAAGGTGCCGCAGGATTTAACGTAAGGGGTGGGAGCGTAGGTCAAAACCTGGTTTTACAAGACGAGGCCCCTATATATAATTCAAGTCATTTACTGGGATTCTTTTCCGTATTCAATCCGGATGCCGTTACTGATGTAAAGCTTTATAAAGGAGGTATACCAGCGCGATACGGGGGGAGGATTTCATCAGTGCTTGATATTCGTTTAAAGGATGGGAATAATAAAAGATTTGGCGCTCAGGGAGGTATTGGGACTATATTTTCACGTCTAACAGTTGAAGCGCCTATAGTTAAAAATAAAGGTTCCTTTTTAATTGCAGGCAGACGATCATATATTGATGTTTTCGCTAAACTTTTCACGGATGTTCTTAGTGAAGGCGCGCAGTTATATTTCTATGACCTTACCCTAAAAGCCAATTACGATATTGGGAAAAAAGATAAAATCTTCCTTTCAGGTTACCTGGGTAGAGATGTTTTCAAATTTGATGCGAACCAGGGATTCAGCTGGGGAAACAATACAGCTACCCTCAGGTGGAATCATATTTTCAACGACAGATTATTTTCTAATATGAATTTCATAATCAGCGATTACGATTATTCACTGGCTTTTGGGGAGGATGACCTGGACAGGTTCGAATGGAAATCAAAAATCAGAACTTTCTCATTCAAACCGAATCTAACATTTTTTGTAAATACCAATAATATCTGGGATTTCGGAGCGGAATTAAACTACTATATTTTTACACCGGCAAATGCAATTGGTGTTAGTAATGGTGAATCAACGGATATTAGTCTACCACTGAAATATGCATTTGAATGGAGTTTATACTTCAATAATGAAGTTAATTTCGGGGATCAGTTTGGATTACAATATGGCTTGAGAGGATCAGGATATTCTTATATCGGACCCGGTTATATCTATGAATTTGAAACAATCATTCCCGGACAAAGACAAAATCTGGTTTCCGAGACCAGGGTAGAAGGAAGGGAAGTAATCCAGAATTACTTCAATCTTGAACCAAGAATATCATTAAAATATCAGATCAATCAAAAGAATTCAATCAAAGCTTCCTACAATAGATTATCGCAAAATATTCACCTCATATCCAATACTACAGCTTCCAATCCTCTTGATGTATGGGTTCCCGGAACGAACAATATAAAACCGGAATTGGCTAACCAGTATGCTTTCGGATACTTTAAGAATTTTGGCGTGAATAATGATTATGAGACCTCCGTTGAAGTATATTACAGAAACACTGATAACCAGATAGAATATATTGATGGAGCAGACCTTTTAATAAACCAGTATCTGGAAGGAGATCTGTTGTTTGGCATTGGCAGAGCTTACGGTCTGGAATTTTATGTTAAGAAAAACACGGGGAAGTTAAATGGTTGGATTAGTTATACACTTGGACGTTCAGAACTGAAAGTGAATAGCATCAACAACAACGAATGGTATCCTACGCGTTTTGACCAGCTCCATAATTTAAAGATCACAGGATTTTACGATCTAAATGAAAGATGGACATTCTCTGCCAGCTTTTCGTACATATCAGGGACACCTACCACATTTCCAACATCCAGATTTCAGAGTCAGGAATATGTAGTGCCCTATAACTATTTAAGTAGTCGGAATAATACCAGAATCCCTGATTACCATAGGCTGGATGTTTCCGTGATCTTAAACGGAAAAAAATATAAAAAGAATGGAAAAGAGAGAAAAAACAGGGATTACTGGGTATTTGGAGTCTATAATGCATATGCTAGAGAAAATCCCTTTTCGATTTACTTCTCACAGGGTACAGACAGACCTGCAGCTGGCGAGCCGGTTCCTACGTACGGAACCCAACTGGCTATCATAGGTACGATAATTCCGGCAATATCTTATAATTTCAATTTCTAATGAAGATGATCAGATTTCACTATATCGCAATTTTACTTTCGATGATCCTTATCTGGGGCTGTGAGAAAAATATAAACCCGGAATTACCAGAGGCCCCTCCCTTAACCTTTGTGGATGCCTGGATCACGAATAAAAATGAACCACAAGTCATTCG
Source organism: Cyclobacteriaceae bacterium (assembly GCA_024644875.1). Classification (GTDB taxonomy): domain Bacteria; phylum Bacteroidota; class Bacteroidia; order Cytophagales; family Cyclobacteriaceae; genus JAGTVG01. The sequence goes on along the minus strand of JAHEGY010000138.1, from coordinate 1,650 downwards.
TTTGAACGAAACCTTACCGTATTTCGAAAATAGTGAATTTCCGGGGATCAGTGGTGCAGATGTGAGAATAACGGATAACGAAAACAATGAATATTTGTTTATTGAGTCTGAGATCACTGAAGGAGAATACACATGGACTCCTCCTTCAGATACAGAAACCTTCGGAAAGATTGGAAATCAGTATACATTGACAATAAGCTACGATAATACGATTCTTGAATCTGCCAGTGTAATGAATCGCGTTCCTGAGATTGATAGCATTAGCTTCAGATTCGAAGAAGGCAATAGTTTTTTCCCTGATTCCTATTTTGCACAGGTCTATGCTGTAGATCCATTAGGACCGGGTGACACGTACTGGATAAAGGCATATAAAAATGGTGTCTACCTGAACAAACCAGATGAAATTAATATAGCATACGATGCAGCATTCAGCGCTGGAAGTGTAGTAGACGGAATCACTTTTATTCAGCCAATCCGGGATGGTATAAATCCTTTTGAACAGGATGAAAATGATGAATTTCTTTCTCCCTATGCACCAGGTGATTCAGTTTATGTTGAGATACATTCCATATCGAATTTTGCATTTTATTATTTGACACAGGTCAGGGTTCAAATAGACAGGCCCGGAGGATTTGCCGAATTGTTTGCAACTCCACTATCAAACGTGGTGACCAATGTCGTAGATGTCACCAACAATGAACCTTTAATTGGTTTTTTCAATGTAGCTGCTGTTTCCAGTAAAGCCAACTGGCTGGATCCCGGTAATCTACCTGTAGAATAGCTGAGTTCAAATATATAATTATCTAATCGATTTCAAGTATTTTCAGGCAAACGGGCTTGGGGACTATAATTTCTTTCTCGATTTTTGAAAGTTCCCCAGTCTCAGCGTTCCGTCTAAAAATTACGATGTTATTCGTATTCTGATTTGCAACGAAGACGAATTCTCCTTTAGGATCGATCAGAAAGTTTCTGGGCCATTCACCAGATGTGGATTGGAATCCTGTGCTCTCTAACTTCCCGGTATCATGATCGATCTTAAATATAGCAAGGCTATTGTGCCCCCTGTTGGATCCATATAAAAATTTCCCGGAAGGATCGATATGTATGTCCGCACAATAATTTACTTCTTTAAAATCTTCAGGAATGGTAGATATAGTCTGGATGGGATTAAGCCGGCCATTGCCTGCATCGATTTTAAATGCAGTTACTGTTGACGCCAATTCATTGATAACATATGCAAATTTTTGATTTTTATCTATGGTAGAGTGCCTCGGCCCTGAACCTTTATCAACCACCCCGTCAGACCCAGGGATTCCCGTCACAGAGTTTTTATTGTAATCAATAGAGTATGCTTTAACAAAATCAATCCCAAGATCACTTACATAGAGAAAATTGTCATCGGGCGATATAATGCTCTGGTGAACATGAGGACTCTTTTGCCTTTGTTGATTAATACTACCTCCAGTATGCTGTTCTACATCAGAACATGCATCCAGTGAACCATCCTCCAGTACAGGAAATACGGATAAATTGCCGGTTGAATAATTTGATACGAATACCAGCCTTCCTTTGGAATCTATGCTAATATGGCATGATTCTGAACCCTGAGATGGCTGATCGTTCAAATGGGAAAGCGTACCTTTCTCCGGA
>JAHEGY010000226.1 GCA_024644875.1 Cyclobacteriaceae bacterium | reverse complement strand
CAGCTGCTTTTGCATAACCGGTTCCTCCTTGCACAGCTCGACTATATTTTGTCTCAATTTTAACCTTTAACGGTTTGGAATAATAAGCGCCTACAGGGCAGGTAAAAATGATAAATTTATAATTGTCCGAAGGTCTGATGCCAATATATTCGTCCAATGCGAATATATATGGTCTTATGTATAAAGAGGTATTTGGGAGATCAGGAACCCAATTTTTATCCAATTGTAAGAGTTCAGTTAATCCATTCATGAAAATTTCTTCGGAGACTTGAGGAATACACATCCGCTCGGCAGATTGGTTAAGTCGTTTAAAGTTCATTTCTGGCCTAAAAACTAATACTTCTCCCATATCATTTTTATAAGCCTTCATCCCTTCGAAAACAGATTGACCATAATGCAATATTGCTGAACCTGGAGTAAAGCTCAACATATCGTAGGGTTCAATCCTGAAATCCTGCCAGCGCCCATTGTAGTAATCGGAGATGAACATATGGTCTGAATATTCTTTTCCGAATTCAATATTAGTGAAATCTGTTTGGCTAAGTCTTGAACTGGTGACTGGCTGAATATTTATCTTAATTGTATCTGTCATAGCTTTATAGCTAAAATAAAAAGGATGGTAAAAGTAAGAAAAATCAATTCTATTTCAATAAATTATCCTCTTGGCTTCCAAGGAATTTCATCAATTTTCAGATCATATCCTTGTTTACGAGCTAATACAAATAGATAATCTGATAATCTATTAAGGTATCGGATAATTATTTCTTCGACATCCTCAACTTCTGAAAGCTTGATTATAAGTCGCTCAGCTCGCCTGCAAACTGTGCGTGCAACATGAGTTGACGATACTAACTGATGTCCACCAGGGATAATAAAATTTTTCATGACCGGTAAGGATTCATTCATAGAATCAATTGCTTCCTCTAGTATACCGATATCCTCTTTTTCCAGGTCTGGTTTAAAATCTTTGGCGCGTTCATTTTCTGCTGCAAGAGAAGCACCGATAGTAAATAGTCTGGACTGAATATTTCGTATTAAATTAACTCTTTGTTGATTGGTGTCAAGATCACTTACCAAACCCAAAAATGAGTTTAATTCATCTATAGTGCCATAAGCATTAATTCTATCATGATTTTTTGAGACACGTGTCCCCCCAAGCAACGAAGTTTTGCCTTTATCTCCTGTCTTTGTATAAATCTTCATTAAACAGTTTGACGGATTTTATTTGAAGTGTAAATATCCTCGTTCATCTTATCAGTTTCTACTAATCCATCCCGAAGCCTGACAATTCTATGAGCATAGTGAGCAATATCGTCTTCATGTGTTACCATTATAATGGTATTCCCATTCTCATGAAGAACATGAAATAAATCCATGATATCGTATGATGTTTTAGAATCAAGGTTTCCGGTAGGTTCGTCGGCCAAAATGATACTCGGATCGTTTACCAGCGCCCGTGCAATTGCAACTCGTTGTCGTTGTCCACCAGAAAGTTCATTGGGTTTATGATCTGCCCGGTCAGCAAGGCCTACATTTTCGAGGGTACTCATGGCCTTCTCTTGTCGTTCTGATTTACCCATACCAGCATAGATTAGTGGTAAAGCCACATTTTCAAGAGCAGTAGCCCGAGGTAATAGATTAAATGTCTGGAATACAAATCCAATTTCTTTATTTCTTATGTCTGCCAATTCATTTTCAGTCATGTGGCTAACATCCTTGTTGTTTAAGATATATGTGCCTGCTGAAGGTGTATCAAGGCAACCGACAATATTCATAAGGGTAGATTTCCCTGAGCCTGACGGCCCCATAAATGCGACATACTCACCCCTCTTTATATTAATGGAAATCGACTGTAAAGCATTTACAGTTTGTGTTCCCATCTGATATATTTTTGCAATCTCGGAAGTTTCAATTATGGTGCTCATTTAATCTATCGATTTACTATGTTATCTCTATATAAACGCTACAAGAAAAAGTAATTATGACTTAAAATCAAATTTTATTATTTAAACGGAAAAAATCCCTGAACAAGTGTAATAAAACGGTTGATGAAGATTTTCAAAATCATCGCTGATTTTATTTTTTAATGCCTTTTGGTAAAGGTAGCTAATGAATTTATAGGAAAGTTGAACTTATTATAATTCTAAAAAAAATGATAAATCTTTATTGTAGTCATTATTCAAGGGATACATTTTGATAGGTAATTATATTGCTCCCCTAATCATGTAAAATAGATATATATTGTAATTTCATCAGCACTAATTCCATAGTGTAGTAATCATTTAAAAACTCATTCTAAACATAAAATTAGGGGTAAACCCAAGTGCATTTTGCTGAATAGTTTCAAGGTTATTATTTTTATCTAGTTGATAATAGATATTTATGATGTTTTTATTATCAAGAAGATTCCAGATAGAAGCCCCAAATTCTCCTTGGACTTGCCTGGAGATTTTAAAAATATATTTGGCTGAAAGGTCCACTCTCAAATAATCTTCTAACCTGGAGCTATTTGGTTGTTCATAAATAATTTCATTTCCCACTACCTGAGCTGGTAAAGTCAAGGGTTTTCCTGTCCTCCAGTTCGCACCTGCTGAAACCTGAAAATTATTTGTACTATAGGAACTTCCAAATGTTGCAGTGTGTCGAATATCCAGATTATTTGGAAAAACAGAAGGGGAGAACTCTGGAAATTCATAGGTGTTTTTGGCATATGAATAACTTAACCAGCTAGTAAAATCACCAAGACGTTGGTTGATAAGGAAATCAATGCCACCAACATCATAACTTCCAGTTGATCTGATGTATTGGAATTGATTTTGAAAACCCTGGCTTGATGAGGTTATTCCATCCACTGCTTTGACGTATCCCTCCAGACTTATTAACAGACTGCCAGGTTGATATCGTAATCCAATCGATGCTTGTTTGCTAGTTACTATCGGTATATCATCTTCATTTGCCAAAATCCATCTTCTTTTTTCGACTCCTAAGAAGTCATTTTGCAAGTCAATAACCTGCGTCGATGTCTGACTTTTTATTTCGCCTAGGACCTCCACATAAAAACTTTTGTGAAAACGTTGAGTGAAGGCAAAGCGCGGTTCAGTGAGGAATTTATTATACTTTTCAAAATAATTTGCTCTCAATCCAATGCGAAGATTTGTATTCCTGGTTTTTGAATTATAATTACCTTCGGTAAAAAGTGCATGGTTTCTGAGTACTTTTTTTATGAGTCGCCGATATAGGGGGTTGTTAATATCCACAAGATTTGAAATACCTGTTTCATAAAATTGATATCCCGTAAAAAGATCAAATGAATTGCTCAGGGCAATTCTGGTATCCAGTTTCAGACCGGTGTCAATAACACGGTTCTCCTGGATCAAACGTTGATCTCTAAGTACATCAAAATTTACAGCTTTAAGGTCGTAGTCAGAATAATACATTTGGATATTGGTTGTCAATTGATCAGTCCAGTTTCTGCAATATGATAATCCTGACCCAAGGCTTCCCTGATCCAGACCACTTGTCCTTGTTTCGAGTTCGTTTCCAATCAATGCATTTTCTTCATAATTGATT
>JAHEGY010000043.1:11330-34315 GCA_024644875.1 Cyclobacteriaceae bacterium | reverse complement strand
GCGATCATTTTTTTCAGATGTTGCCTGATGTACTTATTCATATTGTGCATATTTTGTAGTGGATTCTTTATATGTATGAGCAGGTCCTATACTCTTCAGATATTCGATAAGATCATTAAGCTCCTGCTTAGTTAAGTCATTGATATACCCATGGGTATCCTCTTCAGCATACACCGTCCATATCTCCTCCAGGGTTTTTGCCCTTCCATCATGAAGGTAAGGGGCCGTTTCGATGATATTATTCAATTTGGGTGTATCGAAAAATTCCTCTTTATCCGTTTCAAAGCTTGAACCCACATTCGTCAACGAGCGATCTGTAAAATATGGAGGAGGATGGCATGTGATACACCTGTCTTTTTCAGGGATCTCCCGCCCGTCATTGGTGATGGTTCTTTCAAAAATGAAACGTCCACGCTCCTGAGCTTCAGTCAACATACCGTCCGGAAGTTGTTGCATATTTGGCGGATTTTCAAGTTTCTGAAACATAAAAGCAACTACTGCATTTAACTCGTCCGGGCTGAATGATTCAGTCCGTGTAACAAACTTTGAGAAGCGCATCCCGCATTGCATATAAACACTCACATTTTTACCGTTCCATTTGAATGGCGAAGTATTACTCAATTCACGCAATGTGATGGTATTTTCAAGATCCCTGCCTGTTCCTGTGAGGTCATATGTCAATCCATCCTCACTCCCGTCAGGATGACAGGTAGAGCAGCTGTACTGGTTCTGAAAAGTTCTCCCGGCGTTAAAGAATAACCTTCCTCCTTCTCTGACCAAAGTCGTCCTGTCCGGCCCACCCAGGTCAAGTCGATCCTGAATTTTGAGGGATTCTACATCGAGGACAGATACCTGGTCGGCATATCTTTCGGCTATATACAAACTGGAGCCATCAGGAGAAACAGCCAACCCTTTAGGATTTGGCCCGGTTTCTATACGGTCGACAACAAATCTGGAGCTCATACCCAAGTGGTTCGCATACAGGGAGAGTTGCTCTTCGGTGCTTTCCGAAATAATACTACGCAGTGCGTCGATATCCAGTACGGAGATATAATCTACCCCTGCATGAGAAACAAATGCTTTCTTTCCATCTGGCGATATTACCACATCATAAGGATCCGCGAAATACCGGTTCGGTTCATCCAAAAGTAACTGGGCCACCTTCCCATTTTCACCCGTCTCTATAATACCAATACCTTCGGTGATCATCCAGCCCTTCTCAATCTGGGTTGAAGGCACCAGGTTTTTAGGCCTGATCAAAGTGAAGATCGCCAGATCACCAGACGGGGTAAAAGAAATATTTTCCATGATATGGGCAGAATGAATTTCTTTCCTGTCTGTGATCCGCTTATACCTGGTGTCGATAACAGCGACTTCTGTAACCGGTGTTTCCCGGAAGGGAACTGTAATTGAACGTCGATGTGTTACATATACTTTTTCTCCGTCCGGGGAAATATCAATTCCTATGGGAAAATTACCCGTTGGTATTCTCCGTATTTCTTTTTCATCTTCTAAATCAATTATCGAAAGGTTTCCGTCAAAACTATTGTTTACGTAGAGGAAATCCCCTTCCTTGTCAATGACAAGATCAGAAGGACCTGATCCAACCTCAATGGTACTTATAACATTTTGAGAGGCCAGATCAATAACAGAAACATTTTGTGACCAATGGTTACTTATATAAGCCCGGGTTCCCGGATTATTAACTGCAATGCTATGTGGCCAGATGCCAACGGGAATGCTGGCTTTTACCCTCCTGTCAGCAATATCATAGATCATGAGCTGGTTCCGTTCATGGGCGGTGATCAGGAGATCCTTACCATCGGGTGTTACTTTAAGTTTAAATGGAGAAATATATTGCTTATCTAAAAAACCGGCTAATTTGGAGTCCTGGTCAAGGTAGGCATGACAGGAAAAACAATTGGCCGGGTGAGGTGCCCCTCCTGTCATATATTTAGCATGTTGTAGTCCCCACTTATGCCCGGCATAGAATATAACACCAATCGAAAGCAGAGGTATCCCTATAAGCAATATTTTTCTTCCCAGCCTATTCTTCATCTTCCTTCGTGTTTCCATTAATAATAATCGCATCTGTCCTTTCTCCTTCAGGTAATTTCATCATTCCGGCATACAAAGCATCAGGCACTTTGTTTTCCGGAGCAAGCTCACGGTCTTCATGACAGCCGATACAACTTCTTTTCTCATTTGGCCTTACCCAGATCCAGGAGGAGGGGCCACGAAGAACATCACCCTTTGAATCAACGGTTTGAAAGCGAACTGGTGTGTCTGCATCAATTTCAATATAAAATGATCCATCTTCCTCAACCGGGACTTCGCCGATCATTTTTTCCAGGCCATAAACCTGAACCCTGGCTGTCTTTCTGCCTTCATAAGTCTCAGATCCATTAGAGTCATTTGACAGATTGGTATTTAAACATAATAATCTCCCCTTTTCTTTTGATACATCAACAATCTCGGGAAGTTTCAAAGGAACATCGCGCTCACTTACAAGCACTGGTTCTATAAAGTGGTAATCAGGGTTATTGTATTTAAATTCAGAAAGTGCCAGTTTTTCCAGATCAAATGTATATAATCCAAAAGCATCATCATTTTCCTTTTTATATGAAACCAGGAGGGATCCATCCTGACCCGGAGAAACTGAATTAAACGCTCCCGGGATATGTTTCGATAAATTCATGTATGAGCTAAGCGGGTGTCCCAGTTTTACAGAAACCAGGCTGGACCTGTTCGGATTTTCAGGTTCTTTTTCAATGAAGAATACTTCTTCGCCAGCTTCTGATCCTTTCCCTGTTATCTCCTTCGTGCCTGCGTTCTCATAGAACAACTCTGATTTAGTGCCATCGATACGCATGGCCATCAATTTGCGCTGACCTTTCTCCGGGTATTTCTGTTCATCCAGAACAAGGATCCTTCCATCCTGAAAAATTGAAGCGGCAATGGATGAATTTGGATTGTAGGTAAGCTGAATTAGCCCTTCGCCACCTGGTTCACAGGCAAATAATCTATGTATTGGACCAGCAATTTTATCAGCAGTCAGTTTGGAAAAGGCAATTCTTCCATCAGGCATCCAGGTGGGATCGGTACAATGTTCTTTTCCATCTGTGATCTGCTTAACCTCAAAGGACTTGAGGTCCATAGCGTATATTTGCCAGGTATCTCCATTTTCCCTTTGACCGGAAAAAACCATTTTTTCTCCGTTATAAGAGACCTCAGGAGCACGCGCAGAATGGAAATCTTCCGATAAAAGAACCGGTTCTGTATTATCATTCCCGGCATCAGTTCTTAATGCAATGATCTGAGATCCGACAATATACCGGTTATCAACACCCAAATCATCATTCACGAGATCTATACCAGAAGGTACGGCAGTAACGATTACCATTCCCTTTTCCAGTCTGGTATCCGGGGACAACCAAAAGATCCCCGTGGCTAATGCGACCAGGAAAACTGATAAAATCCCTATTTTGCTTCTTATCTTCATTATCCCCTTATATCATTCCTCCTCAATTACCATTATTTGATTAACGTTTACATTTTCAAGGACCTGCTCATTCCCAGCAGGCCACAGGATTTCAATTTTTTCAACCATTTCAGCATCTCCAAGACCAAAATGCAGCCTGGGATCATTTTGAGAAAGATACCCGCAACCTCCCTTTTTCTGATCGATCTGAGTCACACCATTTGCCGTCACTTTCACCCGTACGCCGATAGCATCCCGGCTGCTTTCTGTTCCTTTCAGGTGTAGGATCAACCAGTTGTTTCTGTTTCCCCTGTCGTTCCTGAGCAGGATACCATAATCATCCAGGTTTACGATATAAACATCGATATCCCCGTCATTGTCATAGTCGCCAAAGCAGGCACCGCGACTCACCTTTTCCTGTTGAAAATGTGGTCCGCTCTCCACAGATATATCATTAAATTTTTCAACTTCTACATTTTCAAAAAGCTGGTCTTCCTGACCATAAAGATGTTTCAACTCCCCATTTACCTTGAAAATATCCTTATCACCATCATTATCGAAGTCCATAAAGGCAGTAGCCCAGCCTACATGCTGACCGCTCGCCTGGGCAATACCAGCATGATATGACATCTCACTAAAGATATTATCTCCCTGGTTTGCAAACAAAGAGCAGTACCCATCGTCTGACACAAAAAGGTCCAGAAGCCCATCCCCGTTAAAGTCTGCAAAATCCACAGACATACTGATGGTGGCTTCTCCCACCTGATTAAAGGCGGTGCCAGTCGCAACACCAACATCCTTAAAGCCCTTTCCTCCCTGGTTTTCATACAGGTAATTTACCATATGGTCATTGGCCACATAAATATCCATCCAGCCATCGTTGTTATAATCAGCTGATCCAACACCCATGGCTCTGCCTTCGGGATTAAAGAGGCCCAACTCTTCGGTGACATCTTCAAATGATCCATCACCATTATTATGATAAAGCCTGTCAGGCTGACCATCATAGGCCATTGGCCCCGGGAAACCATCTGGTGCGTAGTAATACTCATATTCAGGATCAAATTTTATGTAATTCCCAACATAGAGATCCAGATGACCGTCATTATCATAATCGAACCAGACTGCTCCGACACTGGTTTCATTACCGGCTACTCCGGTTTTTGTTGAAACATCCTCAAAAGTCCCGTCTCCTTTATTTCTAAATAATTTATTAGGACCGTAATTGCTGACATAAATATCGGGGTAGCCATCATTGTCAAAATCGCCTATCGTCACACCCATACCGTATCCATCGTCCCCTACCTTGGCCTGCCTTGTAGTTTCTTCAAAAGAACCATCGCCCAAATTTCTATACAATTCATTTACAGGCAGGTAATCCAATTCATCTTCCTGGTCACTAAGCTCATTATTGTGGTTGCCATTCACAAGGTAAAGGTCAAGATACCCGTCCTGATCATAATCAAAAAAGGCTGCTCCACCTCCTACCGATTCAACCAGATTACTCAAATGATGGTCTCCAATAGTATGTTTGAAGTTAATGCCAGCTGGCGCGGTAATATCGATAAAAGCATCCTCCCCCTCAGCAGGCATTACAGAATTACTCATTTTTCCGCCTTGTCCACCCGTTTTGTCTCCCTGTTGACAACCGGATATAATCAGGACGGTAAACAATAAAAATACCAATTTCCAACTAAACTTCTCATAATCCCGATCCGTGGCCATCATTTTATAAATTTTCTTCACTGAAAAAAATAGCTTTTACCCCAATTAAAAATTTCAAGCTGCAATGGTATTGATTTTTTTTCTAAGCTGCAATGTCAAAAATCATGTATTACAAATAAATTTCAAATGAACAATAATACACACTTAGCCCACAGTTACCATCAGCAACTATAGATAAAGACTACATATATCACCTTAACCCCTAACATGGATGCATTTTTTTATTTCATTAAGATGAAAAGGTAATGGGTAAAACAACACATAAGGCCTATATCAATAATCGTTAAAATAAAGGTTTAATCAATATCATTTTATATTTTTGCTTTTCGTGTTTATTCAATGAAAATAATGAACAAGCGCTTTTTTCTTTTTTTGGCTGGCATCTGTTGTTTTTTTAATATTCAGGCTCAGGATACGTCAGGATATAATCTTAAAAGATGTATCTCCTATGCGCTTGAAAACAGTTATCTGCACAAATCCAATATAATTGATGCGGAAGAAAGGTATTCTGAATACCGGACAGCGAAAAGCAAGATCCTGCCTAGCATTGACTTCTACATGGATTATTACAAATATTTCAATGATTTACCTACCTATATATTTCCCGCTGAAGAGGGAAACATACTCTCCGGCGGTACGAGCACTGGCCCCTATCCGGTTGGATTGGGATTACCCCATAATTTAAATGCCGGTTTAGATATTAATCAGGTTATATTCGATCGTAATTTTATTCTTACACAGGATTTGGAAAAGAATCTGGAAAAACTCGATCAATTGCAAAACCAGTTCAGCCGGGAAACTATTATTTATGACGTTACTTTAAACTACTATAAGCTTGCATCATTGGCTACAAAAAAGGAATTGATGTTGTACAACCTGGAGAGACTTTCAAGGATAGAAGAACTTGTCGACATTCAAATCGAAAATGGTTTTGCCAGGAGTTTCGATAAAGGAAAAGTAGAGATAAACAGAACCAAACTTCTTTCTGGTATCGATCAACTGGACGCAGGAATAGAACAATTGGAAGGATATATCAAGTTTTTAATGGGAATGCCGGTAGAAACAGATATCAATATAGTTGTTGAATCCCTGGAAGTTAATCCTGGCAGGATAAATGAAAGTTATCCTGATTCCCTGTCCAATACCCAGCAGGAATTGCTTGATACCAAGATAGATCTTCTGGAACTACAAAAAGACGCCATTAAGGGCGATTATTTCCTCACCCTTAATGCTTTTGCCAAATTCCGGGTTCAGGCACAGCGCGAAGCCTTTAATTTTTTTGAAGGCAATCAGGATTGGTTCCTGATAAACCTGTTTGGCGTTCGGCTTGACATCCCCATATACCGCGGGGGTGAGAAAAAGAAAAAGATGGATGCATCCACCCTGAAATCCGACAAGGTGAGATTGAACAAAATCAAATTACAGGAAAATCTGAAAATGCAATTCGAAAATTCCAGAATTGAATTGATCAACAGCCTGAAAAAAATTGAGTACAGTGAGAAGAATGTAATTACCTCAAAAAATATGTATGAGCAGACGAGCGCATTATTTGAGGAGGGATTGGCAATGCTATCCGATCTTTTGGAGGTAGAATCTACCTACAGGGAGGCTGAAAACAATCTGGTCACTGCCAGGTATGGATACAAAATAGCTGAGTTGAATTATTTGAAATCTACCGGTAATTTATTAACATACTCCCAGGATCTCTAAAATTGAAATTCAACATGAAAAGATATATAATCCTTATTGTTTTAATTATTCTCATACTGGCCATAGCCTGGATCTTAATGGGGAATAAAAAAACACTGGAAAAGGAAGAATTAATTTCAGAATCGGAGGTGGAGGTACTACCGGTTATGGTGGATGAAATTAAACGTACAGAGCTTCATGAAAGGTTTACATTTTCCGGGATACTGAAGCCTGAAAAAGAGTTAATTGTAATCTCACAGACCCAGGGAGAGGTCAAGGAAGTTCATTATGATTTGGGTGATTATGTCACAAAAGGTTCCTTGATCGTTCAGGTAGACAATGAAATGCTGTCAGCGCAGTACAAGGTAGCAGAGGCAAATTATGAGAAGGCCAAAAAGGATATTGAAAGGTTCGAAAAGATGGCTGAAGTTGACGGCGTCACACGGGATCAACTGGAAAAAATGGAGTTGAACCTGAAAAACGCTGAGGCGCAATATATAACGGTTAAAAAACGATTGGCAGATACCTCTATTGACGCCCCATTCAGTGGATATATCAACCAGATGTTCACAAAAAAAGGCAGTATGCTCGGGCCGGGTGTACCCGTATATGAAATCGTCAATATTGACAGGTTCAAAATGACCATTAAATGCAGTGAGGATGAGATCATCCATATTGATAAAGGCATGGATGTCATCATCAAGCCAAAATCCCTGGATGATGTTGAACTACAGGGAAAGGTATCGAAAGTGTCCGTCAGTGCGGATATGGCCCAACAGTATACTATTGAGATATCCATAGGTCAGGGATCGGAACAGAAACTGAAAGGTGGCATGGTGGCTGTTGCTGAAATACTGGGAAGTGAAAACTACGATGTAATAGCCGTAAATAAAAACCATATCCTAAGTAAAAATGGCATCGATTATGTTTTCAGGGTAGTTGATCAAACGGTGGTCCGGACCGAGGTAAAGACAGGTGTTTCTATTAATGAAAATATTGAAATAACACAGGGCCTGAATGTTGGAGACAAGATAATTACTTCAGGTTTGAATTTACTAACTGACGGATCGAAAGTGAAAATCGTTGAATAGAGATCAATGAATATTACCCGGATATCTATAGAAAGACCAACCATTGCCATAGTGATTTTCTCACTGCTGATCATTCTTGGCATAATGAGTTACCGGTTTTTAAACTACGAGTTGGTTCCGGAATTCAACCCTCCGGTAATCACAGTTACTACCATGTACCCCGGAGCATCCCCCATGGAGGTCGAAAACAGTGTTTCTAAACCGGTTGAAGATGCTCTTTCATCCCTTGAAAATATCGAAACCATCACATCCACCTCCATGGAAAGTTTTTCCCTGGTAAAACTGGAAATGAAGGCTGGAACGGATATAAAAAATACTTTAAGAGAAGCAGACAGAAAGATCAATGGTATTTTGGGGGATTTGCCAACGCAGTCCAGCAAGCCGACGCTGACAAGATTCGATTTCAATGATCTGCCGGTAATGAGAATGGGGACATACTCCAGTTTATCTCCTGAGGACTTCTATGATTTTGCCAGGAATCAGATCGTACCAGTGTTAAACCAGATAGAAGGCGTAGCACAGGTTCGTCTCCTTGGAGGAGTAGAAAGGGAAGTGCAAGTTAAAGTGGATCCGCAAAAAATGGCAGCCAACAACGTTTCCCTTCTCCAGGTAATTCAAATCATCCAGCGAACAAATCTTGAAATACCAGCTGGAAAGGTAGAATCCGAAGAAAGGCAGAATTTTATCCGCTTCAGCGGGAGGTTTGAGTCTGTTGAGGAAATTAAAGAGCTGGTCGTTCTGGAAGTACCACAGATCGGGAAGAAAGTATACATCAAAGATATTGCCGATGTTACTTTCTTTAGAAAAGAGCAGACAGTTATTGCAAAGATCAACGGTAAGGAAGCCCTGGCCCTGGATATCAGGAAGCAGAGTGATGCCAACGCGGTAGAGATGAGTACCGCTGTCCGGGAACGTCTGGCTGAACTTTCCGAGAAATTTCAGGACATCAACCTGGTTTTCGATATTGCCCAGGACACCTCACAATTTACCATTAAAGCAGCAGATGCGGTAATAACTGATTTGACCTATGCAATAATTCTGGTATCACTGGTCATGCTGGTATTCCTGCACAGTGTACGAAACTCACTGATCGTACTCGTTTCAATACCTACCTCAATTATATCCACATTTACTGTGATGTATTTGCTGGGCTATTCACTCAATCTACTTACATTACTGGGGCTATCCCTTTCCATAGGCATTCTTGTAGATGACTCTATTGTTGTGCTGGAAAATATCCACCGGCATATCGAGATGGGCAAAGACCGGGTACGGTCTGCTTATGAGGGTAGAATGGAAATTGGATTTACAGCTGTATCGATTACGATGATCGATGTCGTGGTGTTCATGCCTATAATCTTTTCGTCCGGATTGGTGGCCGATATGTTGAGGCAATACTCAGTGGTCATTGTAACCTCCACCCTGTTCAGTTTATTTGTCTCTTTTACAATAGTCCCCCTGTTAACATCAAGGTTTTCAAAGCTTGAACGTATCAAAGGAAAGACCATTTTTGGCAAAGCGATCCTGGGTTTTGAGTCCTTTCTGGAAAACCTGACTGATGAATTGATCAAGGCCCTGCGTCTAGCCTTTAATTATAAATACCTGGCTTTATTAATTGCCTTTCTGTTATTTTCCAGCAGCTTTCTTTTAATATATTTTGGATTGATAGGCATTGAGTTCACCAAAGCCGGTGACAGATCCGAGTTCCTGATAGAGGTTGAACTCCCCAAGGATGCGAGTCTTGTAAAGACAGATAAGGTTGTTGAGCAGGTGGAGGCATACTTAAATAATTTTCCGGAAGTCGAGAACATATTTACTACAGTAGGTATTACCAGTAGTGGGCGTATTGAGTTCAACACTTCCTATCTTGCTGAACTGAATATCCGACTGGTTGATAAAAGTCAAAGAGAATTATCCACCAGTTTATTTGCCAGAAAAGTTAAGCACGATCTGGAAAGTAATATTCCGGGAATTATTATCCGGCCAGTAGATATTAACCTGATAGGGTTAAAAGATGACGATGCCGTCCAGGTCACGATAACTGGAACCGATTTAGAAACATTGAATACTTTCTCTGAAACAGTTTTTGAACTTTTTAATGATATAAACGGAACAATCGAAGTTCAATCCTCTCTGACCGAGGGGAGAACCGAATATACAGTGAATCCCGACCGGGATATTATGCAATTGCTTGGAATTACAAATGCACAGGTAGGCATGGTGTTAAGAACCGCCTTTAATGGAAATACCGATTCAAAATACAAGGATCAGGGATTCGATTATGATATTAACATTCAGCTTCAGAAGTTCAACAGATCCAATATCAATGATATTAAAAACCTTTCCGTGGTCAATCAAGAAGGAAAAGTTATCCGGATCAGACAATTTGCAAGCATTGAAGAGCAGGAATCCTATGCCAAGCTGGAGCGCTCGAACCGATCGCCATCGGTAACTATTAAATCTCAGGTTATTGGCCGGCCGGCTGGAACCGTAGGCCGGGAACTTCAGAGGAAAATGGATGAAATGGTAGTACCTGCAGGGATTACCTATTTCTTCGGTGGGCAGACCAAACGAACAATGGACGGATTAAAAACAATGATTTTTGCATTGATCATAGCCATACTACTAGTATATATGATTCTGGTTGCGCTTTATGATTCCTATGTATACCCATTCGTGGTATTATTCTCTATTCCCCTGGCTGTAATAGGTGCTTTACTGGCCCTGGCCCTCACCATGGAAAGCCTGAGTATATTTTCCATACTGGGCATGGTCATGCTGGTAGGTCTGGTGGGGAAAAATGCCATATTGGTTGTGGACTTCACGAACCGGCTTAAAGAAGATGGCATGAAATGGAAAGAAGCTTTAATCACTGCCACAAAACTTCGTTTCCGTCCGATTTTGATGACCAACATCACCATGATCATTGGATTATTACCCCTGGCACTGGCTTCTGGTGCCGGATCAGAATGGAAAAATGGTCTGGCCTGGGCCTTGATAGGCGGATTGACCAGCTCCATGTTCTTAACATTGATTATCGTACCCGTCGTGTATTTTATGGTTGAGCGGATTATGGAAAAGTCTGGTCTGAGCAATACCAAAAAAGTCCGCATCCCTGAGGATGTGATCTGATCTTATCCCCCAAACAACGGTATTTTTCGCCGAATTCAGATGGTAATCCCCTATGTCAGGCTCTTTCCTCCTGTGCGGCATATAATTTGCTTTCTCTACTTTGATTATAGATCAAAACTCAAAAGACATGAAACAAACGAAATATTATCTGGTCAAAAATAATTTTTCGTGTTTACATTAATCCACAACAAAAATTCTTTTCACACATGAAACGTTTTACACTACTTATTTTAGCGGTCCTGAGCACATCACTTTTTGCTTTCGGTCAACCTGAAGAAGCAAGGGTTGAAAGATCTTTGCTGAGCGTTTATTTTATTCCATTGAAGATATCTTATGAGCAGGGATTAGGAAAATCAAACACCCTGGAGATAGGAGGAGGTATTGCTGGAGTTACCTGGTTGGAAAACACCGGGGATTTTGATGAATTCCGATTTGCGGTTGTTCCTTTTGCTGAGACTACCTTTAGAAATTACTATAATCTGGAGAAAAGGCAGGAAAAAGGGAAACGCACGGCCATGAACTCCGGGAATTACTGGGGAATTCATGCCAGGTATCACTTCGAAGCCTTTGCTGGAGATACTGACGATCATGAATTTAAATCCTTTTTTATTGCTCCTGTCTGGGGATTTCAGCGAAATTATAATAGTCAGTTCAGCCTGGGTATGGATTTCGGGCTGGGGGCAGGATTTAACAGCGATGGCGCATATTTTAGTCCGTTAATACGGCTGAAATTGGGATTTGTCCTCTTTTCCCATGATGACAACACCTGACCCGTGCAGGAGCATCGTAAGCATAATGAAAACAAAAGGTATATATCCTGATGATTTTTTCCTGTATAATCCGCGGATTATACAGGAAAAAATTTAAGTTATTGACTTTTACAATACTGTTTATGAGTTACGAGATATTTTCAAGGATTTAGATAAAACTATACCTACCCGTTATCAATATTTTGATAATGGATTGAAAAAGTATAAATTGATTCAATATAAATCTTGAAAATCTCATTCATTATGAATGCTCCCATCAAAGCTGCCATATTTGACCTCGATGGCGTAATCACCGATACTGCGAATACTCACGCCAATGCCTGGAAACTCATGTTCGACCAATATAATGACAGACGACGTACTGAGGGCAAAGAACCCTTTGAGACTTTTACTTTAGAAAAAGATTACATTCAATATGTAGATGGGAAGCCACGATACATGGGTGTAAAGGATTTTTTAAGCTCAAGAAACATCGAACTCCCGTACGGGACACCTGAAGATAAAAAAGATACGGAAACCGTTTGTGGATTGGGTAACTGGAAAAATAGTATATTTCTTGAAACTATTGAAAGAGAAGGTGCTGAAATTCTTCAGGACAATGTCCGGAAAGCCAGGGAATGGAAAAAGGCTGGAATCAGAACGGCTATCGTTTCATCAAGTAAAAATTGCCAGCTGATCCTTCAATCAGTAGGCTTAGAGGATTTATTTGAAACAAGGATTGACGGGGTGGTTTCTGCCGATCAAAAATATAAAGGGAAACCGGCTCCGGATATTTTCATAAAGGCAGCAGAAAATCTTGGCGTTAAACCTACAGATGCACTAATTGTAGAGGATGCACTCGCAGGTGTCAATGCTGGAAGAAATGGCAATTTTGGGTTAGTCATAGGAATTGCAAAGGAGGAACATGCAGCAGAGATGAAGCAAAATGGTGCAGATATTGTTGTGGAGAACCTCGCTCATTTACCAGTTAATATTGTTTCATTAAAAGCCCCTGAGGAACTCGATTCAGCATTGGTACGTTTTGATCAGATAAAACAAAGCTATAAAAATCAAAACGTTCATTTATTCCTTGATTATGACGGAACATTGACTCCAATCGTGGAAGATTATAAGGCTGCTTTTTTATCGGATGAAATACGCGATCTGATTCATTCCTTCTCAAAATCAATACCGACAGCCATCATCACAGGCCGTGATTTACAGGATATCCGGGATTTGGTAAAACTGGATGAACTACACTATGCGGGAAGTCATGGATTTGAATTAATGGGACCTGATGCGTTTATATTCGAAAATGAAGAAGCAAAGAGATCATTAAAAAAAATTACAGAAGCTGCCGGGCGAATAAAACAGGCCACTTCAACTATTGATGGCGTTAGATTTGAGCGTAAAAAATTTGCATTAGCGGTTCACTATCGCCAGGTTGCAGATGACCGGGAAAGGCAGGTTAAAAAGATCGTATATGATATTCTGTCTGATTATCCGGAAATCAAACCGGGAAAGGGTAAAAAAGTCATTGAATTGAAACCGAATATTAATTGGCATAAAGGAAAATCGCTTCGTATATTATTGGATAGAATGACGACAAACACCTCCACAGATATTTTCATATTCTACATCGGAGATGATATCACAGATGAAGATGCATTTTTTGAAATACTGGATGATGGAATAGGTATTCTGGTGGGTGATCATGGGCAAAAAACTTTTGCAGGATATCATCTTAAAGATGTGGATGAAGTAAAAAAATTTCTTGAAAGACTATTTGAGGACTTAAATGGTTAAAAATGGAAAAATGGATCATTGAATATTCAGAATACAAACCTGAAGAGGAACTCTTGAGGGAGACTATATGCACATTGGGTAATGGTTATTTTGCTTCTAGGGGAGCGATGGATGGCACTGTTGCCAACGACATTCATTATCCGGGCTCGTATCTGGCCGGGGGATATAACCGGCTAAGATCGGAAATCTCAGGTAGAGTAATTCAAAATGAGGACCTGGTTAACTGGCCGAATTGGCTGGTGCTAAGATTCAGGATCGGGAGTGGTCCCTGGTTTAGCATTGACCAGGTTAAGATCCTGGATTTCAAACAAACGTTGAATTTGAAGTTTGGCTTACTCGAACGTAAGATTCATTTTGTTGATGAGCAGGGTAAGGAATCGGTTTTAACAACCCACAGGATTGTGCATATGGAAAATAAGCATTTAGCAGCTATTCATTGGCATTTGATTCCCAAAAACTGGTCAGGAAAGGTGACTATTCGCTCAGGATTAGATGGTGGTGTTGTGAATAGTGGAGTTAAAAGATATCGTACCTTAAGCAGCCGTCATTTCGATGTATTAGAAAGGGGTGAATTAACAAAGGAAGGAATATATCTGAAGGTCCGGACACGAAAATCTGAAATTGTCATGGTACAGGCAGCGGTCACCGAAGTAAATTTCAAACATGGTGTGACAACTATAAAACGTGAGCTTGTAAAAACCGAGGAATTTATTGGGGAAGATTTGCAATTTGAGGTTTCAGAAAATGATGAAATAAATATTGATAAGAAAGTATCTATATACACGTCCCGGGATAAGGCCATAGCCAATCCCCTGTCTGAGGCCGTTAAAGCAATTGAACGATCGGGATCCTTCTCTCAGATGGAAGAATCCCAAAAGTTAGCGTGGTATGACTTATGGAACAGATGCGACACGGTAATAAACGGAGGAGTTCAAAACCAATTAATGCTCAGATTACATCTCTTTCATCTGCTACAAACCACTTCATTCAATACTATCGGCCTGGATGTAGGAGTGCCACCCCGGGGATGGCACGGTGAAGCATATCGTGGTCACATTTTCTGGGATGAATTGTTCATATTTCCATTGTTAAACCTGACAATTCCAGAGATCACACGATCTTTGTTGATGTACCGATATCGTCGATTGTCAGAGGCAAGGTATTCCGCACAAGAAGCTGGTTTTGAAGGTGCAATGTACCCATGGCAAAGTGGCAGTGATGGCCGGGAGGAAAGTCAAAAAGTCCATTTAAATCCTCAGTCCGGTCGTTGGATCCCTGATGACAGCAGTCTGCAGCGACATGTGAATGCAGCGATTGCCTACAACATCTGGCAGTATTTCCAGGTATCTCACGATCATGAGTTCCTGTCTTTCTTCGGCGCTGAAATGTTCTTTGATATTGCCCGTTTCTGGTCCAGCATATCAACTTTCAATGAAGAGTTGAACCGTTATGAAATTAAAAATGTAGTAGGTCCTGATGAATATCATACTCAGTATCCAGGTTCAGAAGAACTGGGCATTAACAACAATGCTTATACCAATGTGATGGCAGTTTGGACTTTGATCCATGCTTTTGAGATTGCTAATAATCTTGATGAAAATACAAAGACTCAGCTGATGATTAAATTGAACATCGACCAACGTGAAATCAACCGTTGGGATGATATCAGCCGGAACATGTATATTCCATTTATAAAAGGGACCAAAACTATTAATCAATTTGATGGTTTTGAAAAATTAAAAGAACTGGACTGGGATAAGTATCACGAAAAATATGGGGATATTTTACGGCTTGACCGGATATTGGAAACTGAAAATGATTCTGTAAATAATTACAGGGTAGCCAAGCAGGCGGATGTGCTTATGTTATTTTATCTATTCTCATCTGAAGAACTAATCTCACTGTTAAAGCATTTGGGGTATCCTTTTTCTTATGACAATATCAAGGAAAACATTGATTTCTATGAAAAGCGCACTTCACATGGATCTACACTAAGTAAACTGGTCAGCTCATGGGTAACAGCCAGATTGAACAGGGAAGTTTCCTGGAAAAGTTTTGAAAAAGCGCTGATAAGTGATTTCAAGGATATTCAGGGAGGAACTACTCCGGAAGGTATACATCTGGGCGCTATGGCAGGCACTGTAGATTTGATCAGAAGATGTTATACTGGACTTGAATTGAGAAAAGGTACACTTTGGTTCAAGCCACAACTCCCGCGAAAATTGGAAAAGATAAATTTCAAGTTGCGGTATCGGGGACATTGGTTGAACCTTCACCTGACAAAAGAAGAATTTCGATTGAAAAGTGAAGGTGGATGGGCAGAATCCATTAAAGTGAACATTAACAATAAGGAATATATATTAACCACAGGTGAAGAGATTATTTTTGCCGACAAAGAATTAAAAGAGGTATTATATTCGATATAATAAATTCACAGCTATACTGGATATAGCGAGATATGTATTAAAGAGTTGGTTATTTTTACAATCCGGATGATCCAATACAGTAAGGCATATTCCTTAACTTTGATAATTGATCATCCAATATTATCGCTAGAATGGAGAGATGCCGGAGTGGTCGAACGGGGCGGTCTCGAAAACCGTTGTCCTCTCACGGGGACCGAGGGTTCGAATCCCTCTCTCTCCGCATCTTAAGCAGTATATGCTACCATACCCCTTATATTTAACCGCTTAAGGGGTTTTTTATTCTCAACACAACCAGATTTTACCATCGAATGCAAACAATACCAGACTAAAATGGTGACTATCTTGAAATTTTACTGGTGACTAATAAAAAAGAATATATGATTGATATTTAGCAAGTTATATAATACCTTGTGCAAATTAGACCGAGTTTTACATTTTAACTGGTGACTACATATCATGGAGGGGAATATCAGAATACTTTTTATGTGCCTTGCTAACCGAAAAAACTCTAAAGGTAAGGCTCCAATTTATGTCAGAATCACGGTTGATGGCAAACAAGTTCATTTATCAACAAGTGAATTCATTAATCCAAGTACCTGGGATATAAAAGCAGGAAGAGTAAAGGGAAGAGGCAGAGAGGCATCCTTAATTAACGGTAGGCTGAATAAGTTGTACAACAAAATTATCCAGACACGTAATGATCTGGAACAAAGGGATGAAGAGGTATCAGCGGAATCCATTAAACATGTATTGAGAAAAAAATCTGTAAATGATGAATCTGTATATCATATTTTCTGTTTTCTACCTGGCTATTCTGGTGTATACCATTCTTCGCATCCTGCTGGATACCCATTCCACCTCCAAGACTTTGGCCTACCTGCTTATGGTGCTTTTCCTCCCCTTTCTTGGCGTGGTTCTGTATTTTTCCATTGGGATCAATTACAGACATAAACGTTACAACCAGAAAGCGGTCGATATTCAGCTGGAGTTGGATAAATCGTATAAAAAAAGTATTACGGACGATACGGCCTTGCTTTTAAAAGAACAAAAGGATGATCTTGATCAGTATGTACGCCTGATTGAATTCCAACACCAAATGATGGGAGAAATTCTTAGCCAGAATTCATTTAAACTGCTCGTCAATGGAGAGGAAAAATTCCCGGAGGTTCTGAAAACCCTTGAAACAGCCCGTCATTTTATTCACATGGAATATTATGCCTGGGAAAATGATACGCGGGGAAATCAGATAAAAGAGGTTCTGCTGAAAAAAGCAAACGAGGGAATAACGGTCAGGGTTTTGTATGACGACTATGCCAGTCGGGCTATCCGCGGGAACATCGTAAAGGAATTAAAGGAAGGGGGCGTTGAGATCCACCCGAAAATAAAAGTCAAGCTGAAGCAATTTGCCAACCGTGTCAACCACCGCGATCACCGCAAGGTGATCATAGTGGACGGGGAGACAGGCTTTGTCGGGGGGATCAATATTTCTGACCGGTATGACAACACCATCGATACCGGTTTATACTGGCGGGATACCCATGTGAAATTTTCAGGTCCACTGGTGCATAACATGCAGCGACACTTTATCGTGAGCTGGAATTCTGCACAAAAAAATGCACTTGAATTCAGTAGTGAACTTTTTCCAAAAGTAAAGGCCCAAAATATCGGGACAGGTGGACTGGCCCAGATCATGGCGGGTGGACCTATCTATCCGATGTCAACCATTATGCTCACGTATTTTAAGATCTTTACGCTGGCCAGCGATAAACTTTATATTACTAATCCGTATTTCATCCCAAACGACAGCATTCTGGATGCACTGAAGCAGGCAGCAGTAAGTGGGGTTGATGTGCGGTTACTGCTTCCGGAAAAATCTGATTCGGCCATTGTCGGCGCTGCATCCCGGTTTTATTTCAGCGAATTGTTAAGATCAGGCGTGAGGATCTTTTTATATAAAAAAGGATTCGTGCATGCCAAAACGGTGGTAGCTGATTCTAGGCTGAGTGTCGTAGGTACCGCGAATATGGATATAAGAAGCTTCGATCTCAATTTTGAGATCATGTCGGTTATATACAGTCGTGATTTTGCCTCTCAATGTGAGCAAATGTTCCTCGCTGATCTGGAAGAAAGTGTTGAGTTAACTAGAGAAGAATGGCGTAAAAACAGTATGAGAAAGCGGATCATCTTTGCTGTGGCACGACTGATATCATCGTTTTTGTAATTATTTGAAAGTATCTTTATTCATATCCGGAACATAAAGAGTATATCATGCTTCAGGGAAATCCATCCGACATTTTAAAACGCATTAAAAACAAATGAAAATAACACGGACTTTAATAGCAGCTATCACATATTCCATCATTACACTTTTGTCTTGCGACAATAAAGTTAATGAAGGACTGAATTCAGCAGATGTTGTGATCTATGGAGGGACTTCTGCAGGTGTATCCGCCGCCATTCAGACGGCACGGCTTGGGAAGTCTGTGATACTCATTGAACCAACAAACCGTCTTGGAGGACTCACCACAGGTGGTCTTGGGCAAACTGACATTGGTAATAAGCAGGTAATCGGTGGTATTGCCAGGGAATTCTACCAAAATATCAAAAGATATTACGAAGATTCAGCCAATTGGGTCTGGCAGAAGCAATCCGAATATAAGGACGGAGGACAAACACGGACAGATATAAACGAAGATGCCATGTGGACTTTTGAACCTTCCGCTGCACTGAAAGTTTACCATGACATGATCCGGGACCTCGACATTCAAATAATATATAACCAGCGACTTGACAGAACGATGGGTGTATCGAAAACAGACAACAACATAAAATCCATTACGATGGAGACGGGGGCCACCTATTCCGGGAAGATGTTTATTGATGCGACATATGAAGGGGACCTTTTGGCGGCTGCCGGAATTACATATACGGTTGGAAGAGAAGCCAATGCTCAGTATGGGGAATCATTAAACGGCGTCCAGGCTAACGACACAAGCCGGACACTCTCCGGAACTTTATCAGCAAATGGGCGGCATCATAACTTTGTTGAGGGAGTAGATCCCTACATCATACCCGGAGATTCTTCCTCAGGACTGATTCCTGGAATGAATCCTGGCGTTGAGGAAGACGGAACCGGTGATAAAAATATACAGGCCTATTGTTTTCGTATGTGCCTGACTGATCATCCGGAAAACAGGATCCCTTTTGAGAAACCGAAGGATTATGATGAATTGAGTTATGAATTGTTATTAAGGAATTATGAATCCGGTTATAATCGAATACCGTGGATAAACAGCAAAATGCCCAATAGAAAAACCGATTCAAATAACAGAGATGGTTTTTCAACTGATTTTATTGGTCAGAATTATGATTATCCCGAAGCAGATTATGAAGAAAGAGCGAGAATTACTCAAAAACACCGTGCCTATCAGCAAGGTCTGATGTGGACCTTGGCGAATCATCCAAGGATCCCGAAAGAGATCAGGGAGGAGGTTTCCAGATGGGGTACGTGCAAGGATGAATTCGAAAGGGCGGATGGCTGGCAGCAACAACTTTACATCCGGGAGGCAAGAAGAATGGTTAGTGATCTTGTTATGACCCAGAAACATTGTGAAAGCATCGAGATCGTCCCGGATGCCGTAGGAATGGGAGCTTACGGCATGGATTCACACCATACGCAACGTTATATAAATTCCAAAGGGAACGTATCCAACGAGGGAAATGTCGAAGCGCCTGTGAAAGCGCCCTACCCTATCAGCTATCGCTCTATTGTTCCCAAAAAAGGCGACTGTTCAAATTTACTGGTACCTGTCTGTCTGAGTGCAACTCATATAGCATTCGGATCTATTCGCATGGAGCCGGTGTTCATGGTACTTGGACAAAGTTCAGCCGTAATCGCTCATTTATCCATTGAAGAGGAACTGGCAGTTCAGGACATAGAATACAATAAGATCAGAAAAATGCTGATCGAACTGGCACAGATATTAGAATAAATTTATTTCCTACACATTATTATAATGCATTTGAATTCAGTGAATGGAGCTTTTTAATGATGATCCTTCCATTATGGATCATTGAAAATAATCCTTCTCTCTACACCAGACAAAAAAGAATTGCGGTTTATTAAATAAGTAGCAAACTATTAAAAATAGTAATTATTTTTCACGTTAAATATTAATTAATAATCGATATTCATACAAAGTAATTATTTTTCATGCTATATTTGTAACTATATTTCATATTTACATAACATGAGTAATCTTTTTTCACAGAAAGTAAGCAGTTTTCATGGGCACCCTCTACCAGAAGATGGGATATTGGGAGGGTATGCTTTAATGATTCAGGAAATAGAACGGAGGACAGGGAGATTTTTGCCGCCTCCAAGACAACTTTCTCTTATCACTGAAAAACATCAAAGATATAATACGGAAAAATGGCAAGTGTTTACCATAAGGCACAAACCCAACAATGATCTTATCAGTCATATTGTATTCGCTTTAAAATATGAAGGTATTGATTTATTAATTCTAAAATCAATATTTCAACTTATTGGAGAAAAGGAAATACAGGAAACGATTCTGAGTGAACCAACCGGTCAATACTCCAGAAAGATTTGGTTTCTGTATGAATGGTTATTGGAAACTAAACTAAATATATCTGACATCAAGAAGGGAACCTATGTGGAAGTTGTAAATCCTGATCTACAATTCCCGGGACCAACCAGAAATTCAACAAGACATCGGGTGAAAAATAATTTGCCCGGTACTCCGGAGTTCTGCCCATTGATTAAAAAGAGTAAAAAGCTTGAAAAGTATATTTCTTCAAATATCAATGAAACGATTGATAAGGGGCTTGATAGCAAAGATAAGGAACTTATTAGAAGGACTGCAGCATTCCTATTACTAAAAGATTCAAAAGCCTCATTTGCAATAGAAGGCGAATCCCCTCCAAATATGAGAGCCAGAAACTGGGGAAAAGCAATCGGGAAAGCAGGACAAAAGGAATTAACTTTATCAGAAATCGAACGACTTCAGCATATTATAATTGGTTCAAGAAAATTAAAAAATATGGGAATCAGGCAAGATGAAGGTTTTATTGGAGAACACGACCGTGATACCTTCACACCTCTACCTGATCACATATCAGCCAAAGCGAAAGATTTGAGCTCTTTAATGAATGGTTTATTAAATACAAATAATCTTCTTCAGAATAGTGACTACGATCCTGTTCTCACCGCAGCAACGATTGCCTATGGTTTTGTGTTCATTCATCCGCTATCTGATGGCAATGGAAGAATCCACAGATATCTGATACACCATATATTAACTTGGATGGGATACACAAAACGAGACATGATATTCCCGGTTTCATCCGCAATTTTAGATCGGGTTGGCGATTATCAGAAAGTACTGGAAGATTATTCATCCCAAAGAACAGACCTGATAGAATGGGAACCAACATCTGACCATAATATTAGAATACTTAATGACACCATTGACTTATACCGGTATTTTGATTTAACCCTTCAGGCAGAATTCCTTTATGAATGTATTGAAGAAACAATAAACAGAATCATTCCGGAAGAAATTGATTTTCTTGAAAAGTATGACCTGTTAAAAAACAAAATAAATTCCTTTCTTAATCTACCCGACACCAAAGTGGATCTACTTATTAAGTTATTACATCAAAACAAAGGAAAATTATCTAATGAAAAAAGACAGAATCATTTTGATGAACTATCGGATGGAGAAATTTCCGTAATAAAGGATTATTATGATGAAATCTATGGAAATCAATGAGTAGTATACTCAAAATATGGCTTGACCTGATCTATACTATCCATTATGCCTTGTTTAGTTTTTATCGATCTTTCAAATTAATCAGGCAAGCATATGCAATTCAACTAATAAAGGATCATAGATTGATTTAATCAGAAGTATTATCTAAATTCAGCATTGATCTTTACAATAAACTGAAATTCCTCATTTTTTAAATATGATATGATTCTGAGGAGTAAAACGATATATACCCTTCTTATTTTTATTCTGATACTTTCTGTAGATAGATCTGCCTTAGCTCAAAAGATAGATACCATTGTTCATATAAATGGCAATGTGCTTACCGGGGATTTTAAGAAAATGGCCTATGGAGTAATTACCTATAAAATGGACGGAATGGGAACTATAAGTCTGGAAGAGGTAAAAGTGAATACGATGAGATCCATAAAGCAATTTGAAGTAAAAATGAAAGACGGATCTTTTTATTATGGTTCAATGGACACTTCCAGTACTGATCGAATGGTAAATATTTTATCAGAGAATGACAGAAAATTGATTTTCATTGAAGATATTGTTGAGGTTTATCCGATCAGAAGAAGTTTCTGGATGCGTACCCATGGTGACCTGAGCCTGGGTGTCAATTATTCAAAGGGTAGTAATGTCGCCACCTTAGCATTTTCAGGTAATCTGAATTATAGAAAAAAGAGATCATATTTTGAATTTAATTGGGATAATAATAATACATTTCAAAGTGATTCAATTACATCGAGTAATATAAATACTGAATTTGGCTGGCAACTGTTATTGAAAAATAAATGGTCATCCATGATTTCAATAAGTGGCAGCCAAAACTCTGAATTAGGAACAAAACTCAGGTTAGCATTAAATATGATTGGTATTAGAGATATTACATATAACATCTGGAACAGATTATTTGCAGGAGCAGGATTAACCGTTGTTCGTGAAACACCTTATGATGATTCAGGCATTACAGAGGATCTGGCAGGATTGGTCCATGTTGCCTGGAAGGTCTATAAATATACTGCCCCGAAAGTGTGGGTTGATGCCAATGTCAGTTTTATACCTTACGTTACTGATCCCGGCAGGTA
>JAHEGY010000043.1:0-11230 GCA_024644875.1 Cyclobacteriaceae bacterium | reverse complement strand
TTGACCTACACCTTCCATTAAGATCATGCCTGATTTATAATTACGAAATTAATCTTCAATTAAGGTATATGTTCCATAATAATCCGCTTGAAGTTTTTTGTTTTTCAGGACATACTGAAATTATGATACCGGACGTTATAAAAAAGTAAGGCTGTTCCTATTCTACATTTGGAACAGCCTTCTTACGCCTCAATCATTTGCCTGCAAAATTCAAAATCTTACATGTCATTTTTTTGGATTAAACCGACCGGTCTGTCCAATTTATTTAGTTGACTTTCAAAAAAGAAGCCAGATTAAAACTCGTCATCATCGCCTCCACCGCCGTTTCTTTTTTTCTTATAGTTGTTGAAACGGTAGTTAACCGTAACTCTAACTTGTGGAGCTTTGTTATAGTACTCACTACTTGACATAAAATCAGATCCCATGGATTCCCGATCCCTGACTACTTTGCCAAACATATCACGGACCTGCAGGATGGCGGACATCCGCTTCTTGAAAAATTCCTGACTGACTGCGATATCTGCAGTCCAGTAATCTCCCCTGGTTCCCTGAGCGGTAACAGTAGCGCTGTTGTACCTGGAGTTTAATTGAATTCTTGTTCCTTCCCCAAACCTGAAGGTATTGCTTAACCTGGAATTCCAGTTAAAGCTTTGTCTTTCAAAAAGATTTTCCTCATATTCACCTTCAAGCCGGTATTGATAAAAGTTCCCGGAGAGATCCATTTTCCACCATTTAAACAGGCTCAATCCCAGGGCCATTTCGCCACCCAAAGCAAAATCCTGACCTACATTCTCTGGCCTCGATAACATCACATTTTCCGCATATACGCTTTGAATGCGTTCTACTTTATTGCTTGTAATGCGATAATATCCTTCAATTGAAAGTGAATGCTCACCAAATCCAACCAGATAGGCAGCTTCCATCGCATCGATGTATTCGGGCTTCAGGTCCGGATTTCCCTGTCTGACATTAAACGCGTCTTCCCAGGTAATAAATGGTTCAAGATACCATGATCTTGGCCGCTCAATTCGCCGGGAATAACTGGCCATTACCTGCTGTTCTGCCGGTAATTTATAAGAAAAATGAACTGATGGGAAATAATCCAACCGGTCGATATATGATTTTTCAACAATCTTTGCAGATTCGATCACCCTGTTAGTATATTCCCCGCGTATACCAACCTGGTAGCCAAGTTTTCCTTTTTCTCCACCATATATGGCATACAATGAGTGTATATCGCGTAAATAGTCTGTTTCATTACTGAACTCAGGCTGCCTATCAAATTCACCGGTTGCTTCATTATAAATGTACAATTCTGTGAGGTCAGTACTTCTTCCCATACGACTCTGGTACCCTGCCTCAAATTTATTGGCTTCACCGATAGGAAGTACATAATCAAGATTTAACTGCAAAACACGTCCCGGACCATCTTCCACATTGATCTGGCCATTGCTGATATTTCCCGCGGAATCCAGTAATTGGTTTGTAGAAGTATCCTCTCCTTCCCGGCTTCTATATGAAATACCGGCGGAAAGATTATGACCCGGCATTTGAAAGTCATGTTTGAAATTAGCATTTATAGAATAGAAGTTGCCACCCCGAAAAGATGTTTCCTGGCTAAGATACCTGCTGATAGAGGATGATCCCGGTTCTATCCATTCTTCATAATTCTGGTTGGCGTAACTTTCTCCACTTCGGTAACCATAATTAAATTCAACATTGAACAGATCATTTTCCGAAAAAAGATAATTGAAACCGCCCCGGATAACCCAGAAATCCCTGTTCCTGTTCCTGTCGCCTTCAGATCGAGTAAAATATGTTGTGTCATTTTTTGTAGTTACCCGCTCACTTGATGAAAAGCCGGGACGATCACCTTTATTGTAATCCCCACCAAAAAATACACTCCATTTCTTTTTTGTGTAGGTAGCAAGCAAACCTACCCCGAATCGACCGAAAGTCCCGGCATTTACATCAGCCGTTCCGGATAATCCTTTGAGTCTATCTTTTTTTGTAATAACATTAATAATTCCTGCTGTCCCGTCAGGATTAAATTTTGCACTAGGATTGGTTATTATTTCTATGTTCTCAATTGAGTTGGATGGGATCTGCTGCAAGGCTTCAGATGGGTCCAGAACAGAAGGGATCCCGTCAATCAAGACCATAAATCCTGTACTACCCCGTAAAGCTACATTTCCATCCACATCAACAGTTATGGATGGAACATTCTCAAGAATATCTACAGCCGTTCCGGAGGCGGCTGTCAATTGCTGGCTTACATTGATGACTTTTCTGTCAATTTTATATTCAACACCCAATTCCTCAGCAACGATCTCAACTTCATCGAGTTGGTTTGCGGCCCTGGGAAGTATGATGTCCTCTAGTTCTATGTAGGTTCTGCCGCTATTTATGTTGATGTCTTCAACGGAGGCTTTATCATATCCGATATATGTAACCTCGATGTAATAGGTACCTGCAGGCAATCCCTTGATCTCGAATTTGCCTTGTTCATTTGACACCGTTCCTGTTATGAGGGATTGGTCAGGCGCATTGTAAATGGCCACGGTCACAAATTCAAGTGGTTGGCCATCAGCTTCGTCGACAACTAATCCCTGGACAACGCCAGATACATTGGCCCATGAAATCGTAGATAATTTTAAGAAAAATAACAGTAATAAATAAGCACTAATTTTTTTCATTTATCCTTATTTTGAGTTATTACAAATAAAATCAAGGAATCTGATCAGAATTTGTAGGAATTCTGAAGGAATTCTGAAGAATAAAATATTCTGACTATATAGATAACCATATCAACTTATAATTGTTTAACTATCAAGTCTTTATATGAATGCAGGTGCTTGAAAAAGAAGTGAAAAAAATGAATATTTTTATTAAAATTGCTCTTCTGCCGTTGTTTTAAATGTAAATTTCAACATTAAACTACACTTAAATAACCCGGTCTTGAATACGCCCATCACATAGCATGTGGCTGTGAATTCAAGTTTGATTATGAAAATTAAAATGACAGGAATAAGGATTATTGAATTATTAATCGTCAGCGATCCTTTTCATTACAGAATTAAATCGATCATGATCCTCAATAGATGTAATACCTGTTTCCTCAAAGCCCATCAAAAATGTCTGACCTCTATCCTGATGAAGCGATTTTGCACCTTTATCGCGACCGAATCCAAATACCACCATACCATCCGGTGAGATCACTCCTTCGCTTGTATTTCCGAGGTAAGAGAATGTATCTGTCAGTTGATCCGATTGCTCATGGAGGATATAAAAAACTCTATCCACCGATTCTTCGCCAAAGTAGATCCACCGCCAGTTATCATATACAGCGTTATTAAAAAAATAATCCGGGATATTTTTATTTGGCCCTCCTTTGTCGGTTCCCCAGTATTGAGAATGTGGTGAATATTTACCTCCGGGCGTTCCCTCATAAAGAAACCAATAGCTGTGATCAGGATCAACCTTTTCTACCATCAACCTGGCATAATCAGAATAAAAAGTCCATGTCCATTCCCATTTTCCGGAATTCGATACTGTCTTGATCTTATTCCTTGATATCAGGGTACTAGTGCACCGATTAAATCCCGGATGTCCCGCACCATCATCATCAGATCTGAAAACAAGGTTTGGTAATCCCCGGAATTCGGAAGCTGCATTCTGCGGATATCCCTGTATCGAATCCTTTCGAAAACCAATCCAATCCTTGCCATCCTTATCGATAATGCTTGAGAACCCGCCCGCTGTCTTCTGGTAATATAAAGTTGCATTCTTCATCCTGATCTCATAGCATTCCTGGCCCTCATCCATAATCCCATCTGTTATGATTACCTGATGGCAACCTGATAAAAAGAAAACATAGATTAATAATGAACCGAAAGTAAGTAAGTGTTTTATCATCAAATTTCCTTAAAGGCCACCTTCCTTTTGTGTTTTTACGTATTTTTCAAACCATTGATCCATTTCCCATAACATGTGTAATATTGATTCCTCTGACCTGTACCCATGACTTTCATTGGGAAGCATCACCAGTCGAGCTGTTCCTCCGTGCCCTTTGATGGCGTTATAAAACCGTTTGCTCTGGATTGGGAAAGTACCGGAATTATTATCCGCCTCACCATGTATCAATAGAATTGGTTCATTAACTTTATCAGCATGCATAAATGGTGACATCTGAAAGTATATCTCCGGGGCTTGCCAGAAAGTACGTTCCTCCGCCTGAAAACCAAATGGGGTAAGTGAGCGGTTATAGGCGCCACTCCTGGCAATTCCGGCCGCAAACAGATCGCTATGGGCCAATAAATTAGCGGTCATAAATGCTCCGTAGGAATGGCCACCTATAGCGATCCTGTTCTTATCCCCAACGCCCATTTCTACCAGCTTATTGATGGCTGCTTCAGCGTTAGCTACCAACTGTGACAGAAAAGTATCATTGGGCTCTTCATCCTCTACCCCAACCACCGGCATACTGATATCATCAAAAACGGCGTATCCTCTGGAAACCCAGAATAATGGTGATCCATAATATAATCTTAAGAACTGGTAGGGTGATCCAGTAACCTGTCCGGCTGCGTCTTTACTTTTAAACTCATCCGGGTAAGCCCACATGATTACAGGTAATGGGCCATCTTCTTTCTTATACCCGGCTGGCAGATAAAGATCGCCCTTTAATGGCAAACCATCAGCCCTTTCATATTCTACAACCTCCTTTTTAGTACCCTCCAGGGCCTTATAAGGATTTGTAAAACTGGTTAGTGAAGTTAATTTCCCTTTCTTCAGATCACGCATAAAAACATTTGCAGGTAAGCTTGAAGATTCGCGATAGGTAAGGATAAGTTCTTTCTTTGAGTCAATCAGCTTTATTGGTCTTTCATACCAGGGTGCCTCACTTCTCCACAGCCTCGACGTTGTTCCTTTTTTAACATTATACATATCAACAAAAGGTCTGTTACCTTCCGGTGAAGCCCCGGTACCGAAAAGATATAGAGCGTTGCCCTTCATCTGCAATACCTGCTTTCCATTAACATTATATTTCGTTTGAAAAGTTCCTGGATCATTATACCTGTCTTCATAAGAACGGTCAAATATAATGTTCCTGGAACCTTCCGGTTGTTCAGGATTAAAACTGCTGGTGATTATCTGCCTTGTTGACCACCAGTATTCATTAACAATGGCCAGCGCATCATTTCCCCATGTAATACCACTGTACCTGAGATTAAATTTTATGGAAGGCAAAGCTTCTTCATCAAAGGGTGCGGCCTTATGGAATAGCTGATCACGGTATTCTACCTCATTAGACGGATCACCTTCGTCCAACGCCTCCACCCAGTAAAGATCAGCCGGTTTATCTGCACGCCATGTAAATGACCTCGGGCCTTTCCTTACCGCATTAAAACCTATCGGGATCTCCTCCGCCAGCGGAATATCTGCGATCTGATCAATAAGCTCCCCTGCCGGATTCCATATTTCAACCTTCAGGGGAAACCTGTAATAGGGTACCAGATAAGAGAATGGTTCATGAATTTTCTGAACCAGAATATAATTCCCATCAGGTGACGTGGAAAGAGAATACAAAATCCCATTATCCCCAATTTCTGTTTGTTTACCTTCAAGATCGGCAAGAAATAGTTGTGACCGGGT
Source organism: Cyclobacteriaceae bacterium (assembly GCA_024644875.1). Taxonomy (GTDB): domain Bacteria; phylum Bacteroidota; class Bacteroidia; order Cytophagales; family Cyclobacteriaceae; genus JAGTVG01. The sequence continues at coordinate 5,575 of JAHEGY010000043.1, read as the reverse complement.
ATAATAATTAAACAAGTCCTCATCGTATTTATTCTGCAGAAGGTCCTGGTAAGTTCTTGAAGGAGACTTCTGCCCACTGGTTTCCTGTACGATCGGGCCGGTTGGCACCCTGCTTTTATCCGGGGGCATTGTTCTTGACACATCGATTGTTTTATAAACCAATCGATAACTATCAGAAAACCATTGATAAGGGCTTCCACCAATAGCATCATTTACATTATTTTCTGCTATTGTGATCAAAGATCTTTGTTCAAGATCATAAACATATAATGAAATGCCTTCTCCACCAATTGTTGTGAAGGCTATTTTCCTGCTGTCAGGTGACCATTTAACATTATCAATCTGCATTTCCCCAATGAGTTCCTGCGGTTTGAATTCTATTGTCTCGGTAGTCTTTCTGAATGTGATTCCCGAATAATGCCTGGTCCGGCTTGGTCCGTTATTTTTTGGATTTATTCTTAAACCACCAATTCTGAGTTCGGGTTGAGATAATTGAGCAATTGAGGGCATCTCGGGTCTTTCAAGAATGGCCAGCCACAATCCATCAGGGCTTACCATCACGGTTGGGGTAGCAGGTGCTAATGCCAGGCTTTTTATTGGCTCCGGAGGCTTTTGATACGTTATATCCAGCTGTGCTTCTACCTGATTGAACAATAAAAAAAACAATAAGAAATAAATGGCTTTTTGTTTCATGATTCACTGGATTTCACATGTAAAAAATTTCTCTTATAATGTTTTGGCTGGACTAAAATTAATCTTTTCTGGCAAAAAATATTATAATATAACATATTTTATCCCCCAATTTACGTGATGGCAATATGTACGATTATTTCAAGGTGTCCGATAAATATCGTTCACATTTGAACATCCGGGAAATCTATGTTTTTTATAAGTGTCTAAGAGACAATCATATAAGAAAATTGGCACAGAATTCGTCCTAATAATGGCATATCCAAAGAAAATATGCCTAAGTTGCGAGTTTTTACCACATTTGTCGTTATTGCCTTTTTCAGCACATCACTCGTGTTGGCTGATGGCAATAAATCCCGGACAGAAGAACTCATAGACAAACACCAGTCAATAATTGATAATGCCAAGATAGAGGATTGGAAAACTTATGCAGAATGCGCCAATGAATTGGTTTCCATGAGGATTTACGATGAAGAGATCCTATCATGGATCAATAAATCAATTGAGATCAAAGAAACTATTTTCAACAGAACGGTTAAAGGCGACTTCCTTCTGCTTGCCGGTGAGTATATAAACGCAAAAAAAGAATATATAAAAGCCATCAGTTTAGCACAGAAATCAGGGAAGAAAAATGTGATTCCGGACTTACAATGGAAGATCCTCATCGCCATGGGGGTAGAGAATTATGACAACTTCCATGCTAACCAGAAGTGACACCACACTCAATAGTAATATATCTCAAACGCCCCGGGCTTAAGAAGTCTGGGGCGTTTTTTTATCACATGTCGACATTCAGCTCTACAATTTCGTCATAGCCAAATATCTCGCTCAGTGACAACTCCTTAACCGTACCATAATTCTGTAAGTCATTAAAGTCAATTTTATCCCTTGAACCGATCAATATGGTAACAAACGGCTGATCCTTAACATATTTTTCATGAAATGCTTTAAGATCCTGGAAATCCATTTCCTGGACACGGTTATAAATGTCCTTTCTCAGGTCATAGTCAAGCCCAAGATCTTTAGCCCGCTCATAACTTCGCAATACAGAATATTTCGTAATTCGCTCGCTCTCTATCTGGCTTAAGATCGCCTCTTTTGAGATATTGAAAGCCGTTTCAGACTCCGGCAGGTTATTCAACAGGTTTAGCATTGATTTCATAGCCTCAGGTTGTTTATCTGCCTGGGTACCTACATATGAGAACAGGTAATTCGATTTATCATTTTTACTACCCAGCGAGTATTGCGCATAGGCCGCATAGGCCAGACCCTGCGCTTCCCTGATTTCCTGGAATACAACTGAGTTCATTCCTCCACCGAAGTATTCGTTGAAGATCCTTACTTCCGGAACTATTGCTGGATCATATTTTATGCTTTTTGACAGCATCATGAATTCTGTTTGAACCATATCGTAATCGGTCCAGAAAACCTCAGGCTGTGCATAGTCCTTTTCCTCGAATACGACCAGCTCAGGCAAGGATTTTAATTGCTCAGGTAATATGCAGTGCTGGTTCAATACACTGACCAATTCATTCGATTCCTTAGGCCCGTAATAAAGGATCCTGTGTTCCATAGAAGTAATGCCTTTGATGATATCCACCAGTTCTTCTGCCTTCAGACTCTTTAATTCTTCATTTGACAGTACATTTGTAAAAGATGAATTCTCGCCATATTTTGCGTAGCTGTAGAGCCCTCCCATTAAGATATTCTGCTTATCCTTCATATTATCACTGCGCGCCTTCAATAACCGACCGACCAGCATATCAAGGGCATCCTGATCGGGCTCGGGATTGATTAAGAGCTTTTCAAAAAGGTCCATGGCTTTCCCCATATTTTCATCCAAACCACTCAGGCTAACAGAAGTTCTTTCTGATGAGGCATTCACCGAAAAACTGCAGCCGAGCTTATAGAGTTCTTTTTTAAAATCCTCTGCAGGAAGCTCAGGCGTCCCCAGATATTCAAGGTACTGGATCGCAACACCCAGTTTAGGATCATTATTACTTCCCAGATCAAGTAAATAATTCAAGGTAAACAACTCATTCTCCGTGTTTACTTTTGATAATACTTCAATATTTAAATCCATTTTGCCTTTGTCGATATCCGCATTATAATCTACAAACACCGGAGTCAATTTAGGTGGGGTAACCATTTCAATATCTTTATAGAATTCGCTTTTATTATTGCGGTTGACATCCACTTTTGTGATTTGAGGCTTAACTATCCTAACCTTATTGGGATCCTCTCCATTTCTTTTGTATACAACAGCATAATTATCCTTGTATATGTGGTTTGCAAACTCTACAATTTCCTCTTTCGTTATATTTTCCATCTGGTTCAGCTCGCTTACATAATCGCTCCAGGCTATGTCATTGGTAAATGCCGTGACCATATGATTACTCCTGGCACCATTACTTTCCAATTGACGCATCTCATTTTGTTTAAAGTCAGCTATGACGGCATCGATCAGCCAGTCTTCAAACTCTCCCTTTTTCAGTAGCTCTATCTGGCCCAGTATAAGATCTTTAACCTCCTCAAGGCTTTGTCCATTTTTTGGCCTGCCCTGGAATACATGTAATGAATAGTCCTTCATGGGCAAGGGAAAAGATCCTGCAGCCAATACCAGCTGCTTTTGAGCCAGGTTAAGATCTATCAAACCAGCTTGTGCGTTGTTCAGTATCATATCTGCTAATTGCATCAGAAGATAATCTCTGGAGTTTCTACCATCCAACCTGAATCCCATGAACAACAATTCGGCTTGTGGGCCAAATACTTCTTTCACAACCGGTTCAGTGATAGGAGGTTCAGGATCAAATTGTACAGGCTCCACCGGGGCTTCCTCCCAAACACCCAGATATTTATCAATAAGTTTGATGGTTTCAGTATAATCCAGGTCACCACTCATACAAACCGCCATATTATTCGGAACGTAATATCTATAGAAATAATTCTTGATCTCAGTAATAGAGGGATTCTTCAAATGCTCAATGGTACCTATGCCCGTCTGAGTTCCATACGGATGATTCTCAAACATGCAGGTCAACAAGGTCTCATATGTCTTGTAAAAATCATTGTCCAGGGAACGGTTTTTTTCTTCATACACCGTCTCAAGTTCAGTATGAAAAAGCCTGTTTACAATTTCCGCAAATCGTTCCTGCTCTATCATCAGGTATCTTTCAATCTCATTGGAAGGTATGTTCGTCATGTATACCGTTCTGTCTTCAGCGGTATATGCATTAACACCTTCACCACCGATCATAGCGAACATTTTATCCACTTCATTAGGGATCGCATAAGAAGAGGCCTGCTGTGAAACCTCGTCAATCAAGGCATAATATTCTGTTCTTTCTTCCTGGTCCGTAAGTGTTGCATATTGATTGAACATTTGCTCAATACTGTCAATATATACTTTTTCCTTTTCCCAGTCTGCGGTTCCGAATTTACTCGTCCCTTTAAACACCATATGTTCGAGGTAATGGGCCAGACCGGTATTTTCAGCCGGATCAAATTTGCTGCCCGCCTTAACAGGAATTAAGACCTGTATTCTTGGTTCATCGGTATACCTAGACAAATAGACTTTCAGTCCATTTTGAAGGGTATAAATGCGGGTATTGGTCGGATCATTCGTTGAATATTCATATTCATAACCATCTTCCGAGCCAAATTTAGTTTCAAATGAATTTTCTGCCGTACCAGTACATCCATAAATTCCCAGTATGACAATAACTAAAGTGTAGAAAAAGAAATTCCGTTTCATTCTTATTTGTTTTATTAATTATATAAAATTTTAATCGTCTAATTAAATTTCCTGCTGCTATCTAAAGCTTCAACTAAAACGCCTTCATGGTGTTTCATCTGGCTATCTGTCCAATCAAATTTTTCCTTAAAGGTAGTTAATATTTCTTTTTTATGTTTTTCCACTGTTCCTATCCAGAAATATAATCTTCCAGTTCGTCTTTCTAGAAAGTCCAGTGGCTCACATACCATTTCAGCATCTATACAAAATGCAAGTTCTGATTTCAGGAGTTTTAACTCAGGATCTTTTTCATTAAAAAGGTCCAACTGCTTGAGAATAGCATCTGTTTGCTTACCATAATTGTGTACCAGATAGGATGCATACTTCACTGGAATATCGAGCTTTGCTAATAAACCCGTGATCTCCCGTATATAAATTGACACATCTCTGGAGTCTATGAAATCATTCCCATTAAGCGGGATCTTCAATGTACGGCATTTGTCGTATTCCTTTCCTTTTTTTCGTGAAACATCTCTGGCTATCTTATCAACAACCTTTTCAGCCATTTTCCGGTAACCCGTTAATTTTCCGCCAGCCATAGAAACCAGGCCAGAGGAAGAAATAAATATTTCATCCTTTCTTGATATTTCAGATGCAGATTTTCCCTCCTCAAATATCAGAGGTCTCAGCCCGGACCAGCTCGACTCGATATCATTCAAATTGAGATCGATATCAGGAAACATTTCATTAACAGCATTGATCAGGTAAGATGCATCATCTTTATCCACTTTAAGCACATCCTTATCTCCATCAAACGGGGTATCAGTGGTTCCAATGTAGGTAATCTCGTCACGGGGTATTAAAAAGATCATGCGGCCATCCTGTATTTCAAAATACATGGAATGATGAACGGGCAGCTTATGTTTCGGTACCACCAGGTGAACACCTTTAGTAAGGTATAGCTGCTTGCCACGTTTAGATTTATTCAGAGCCCTGATCTCATCAACCCATGGGCCTGCGGCATTAATTATACGGGTGCCTTTAATTGTTATGGTACGATTTGATAATACATCGTTACATTCGATCCCTGAAACATTTCCATTATCGTAATTAAATCCCCTTGCCTCCACATAATTTATACAGGATGCACCA
>JAHEGY010000225.1 GCA_024644875.1 Cyclobacteriaceae bacterium | reverse complement strand
ATGCAGTTCAGATTACAGATCAAGAAAAAGAAAGAATAATAAGTGAGATTAAAGTCCAGTGGGAATACTCAGCTACAGGAATTGAACAGCATAATGCGGAACAGGCCTTTAGTGTTTTTAGTAAAAAAGAAGGCACTAAATATGTAAGAAATGGTTATCTATATCCAAGTATTGATGCCGCAAAAGACCAGTACGCTGCCTGGTTTAATAGTCCTGACGCCATAAAGCAAAAAATAAAATGTGATCCTGTAGTCTATGATATATTGGATAGAAACACTGTTTTACATACCACTATTGGCCATATAGAAAAAGTAGAAAAAACTGATCCTGATGAAAAACCGTGGATCATAGCGTATACACTGCTATGGAGAAAAGAAACCGATGGATGGAAACTCTTCCATATGCATAATTCCTGGGAATAATTGAATGGAAAAGGGGATCCTTCTATGCCTGTTTAAACTTAGGGAACAGGGCCCCGGTCTTTCGTTTGTATTCTCTGTAATCATCACCGAATTCCTCGATAAGCATTTCCTCTTCCCTCCGGGAACGGTACAAGTAGAAAGGGAGCATAGCAACTATAAAGGAATACCCGGCAATCCAGTTATGCAGGATCAGGATCTGTCCGATTGCCCAGACCAGATGCGCCGCATACATGGGATGTCTGATGTATTTGTAGATCCCGGTAGTAATTAGTTTATGCCCTTCACGCAATCCTACGGAGATTGTCCAATGCCTGCCCAGGTCCCGGTGCGACCAAAACAGCAACCAGGCAGCGTCAAGAATAACAAGAACCCCAAGCCATCCTACCCAATCCGGGAGATCATAATCGGCAAAATCCAGTCTTGAGGTAAATACATATACTAACGGAATGACCATGCCAATCCCATTGATAACAAGGAAAAATATATCAAGCCCGGTTCTTTTCTCCTTAGCCATCCCCTTTTTTGCCTGTTTACTGGTAAAATACTTTCTGACGGCGGATATGACCATAAAAAGCACAAAGTAGACAATCTTAAAAGTTGAGTTAAACATATTCTGACCTTAAGAATAAAAAATTCAATTATTACTCATTTATTTATACCAACCCCCACAGGCTATCATTTTCGGGGAACCTTCCCTGTCAGGTTCAATACCCATTTTATGCATTTATGCCCGAAATCAACAGGGGCAACATACATCATAGGACAACCGGTACGGATTATTTTCATCCCGTTTTCCTCACCAAAAGAAGCGGCCTCCTTGTCCAGGCTGCCCTGGTTGATAGAACTGTGAAACCAGGCGTAATTAATGCCAAGCTTCAGGCACTCCTCAATTATGGACCTTGCAGAAGAGGGAGGAGAGCCGACAATCACTCCCTCCAAACGAGCAGGTATACTTCCCAGGTCAGGGTAGCAGGTTACATTTTCAACTTCGTTGGCTTTTGGATTGACAGGGTAAGTCTGATAGCCGGCGTCAATCAATTTTCTGAATATAATATTAGCTGCATCAGGCTGACCTGACGATACCCCGGTGACGGCAATTGTTTTTAATTCCAGGAATTCTGATATCTTTTCGGTATGGTTCATAGGGCATTAAAAAATCAAACCAATTTACACAATTCAGGACACTTTTGATATCTTTTTATTCCAGATCTTAAGTGCAGGATGATTATAATTTCAGGAAAATTTCAACTGTCTAACCCTTCTTCAGACGAACAGGTATTAAAACGATGGACAGGAGGAATTTATCTTTTTTTCAGGATCACAGTTTTTAAAATAATTGTAACTTCGCTGTCTATAAAAAAATAAGCTCTATGAAGCGCACTGTTTTACTCCTCTTATTTTTATTGACCCTTAACGTATCCTACGCCCAGAAAAACTTTCCGATTAACGGGATCACGGATCCAAGGCCATCATCGTACGCATTTACCAATGCAACAATTTTCGTCGATTACCAGACGAGCATGGAGAATGCCACCTTATTAATAAGAGATGGATCGGTCATAGCAGTAGGTTCAGGATTACAAATTCCTAAAGATGCCACTACGTTCGACCTGAAGGGGAAATATATATATCCCGGGTTTATCGACATATACACCAACTTTGGAATGCCGGAAACAAAAGGTGGTCAGACCTCATTTAGTGGTTCTACCCAGTATACTTCAAAGATCACAGGCCCATACGGTTGGAATGATGCGATAAAATCTGAGTTTAATGCCATTGAGGCATTGTCTTTTGATGAAGATCTTGCACAGAGTATGCGGAAATCCGGGATAACCACGGTACTGGCCTTTCGCCCGGATGGAATAGTAAGGGGTTCTTCCGTTCTGTTAAATCTTTCCGATGATCCGATACAGGAGAATATTGTCCTTGAAAGGGCTGCAGCGCATTATTCTTTCAAAAAGGGCAGCTCAACTCAGGCATACCCCAGTACATTTATGGGGGGCGTGGCTTTGCTGAGGCAAACGTATTATGATGCTCAATGGTATGCTTCTTCCTTAAATGCAGCACAAACCAATATTAGCCTGGAAAATTTCCTGGAATTGCAGCCATTTCCGCAAATTGTTGAAGTATCCCAGAAGTATGAACTCCTGGTTGCGGATGAGGTTGGAGATGAATTCGGCAAGCAATATATCATTAAAGGGAATGGTGATGAATACCAGCGGCTCAATGAGATTAAAGAAACAAATGCCGCCCTTATCATTCCGGTTGTTTTCCCAGAGGCCTATGATGTGGAGGATCCTGATAATCTTTTGCAGGTATCCCTGAAGAATATGAAGCACTGGGAACTTGCCCCAAAGAATCCGGCTTATCTGGAGTCGGCGGATATAACTTTCGCTTTCACTATGGAAGGGCTAAAAAGTAAGGATCAATTTCTTCAGAATATAAGAAAAGCGATAAAATATGGGCTTTCAGAAAAGCGGGCTTTGCAGGCCCTTACCACAACACCTGCAAAATTGCTGAAGGCTGATAAGGCTATCGGTGACCTGTCTGCTGGTAAAATGGCAAATTTCATAATAGTATCGGATAGTGTATTTAAAGATGATGCCATCATTTATGAGAACTGGGTCAGGGGAAACAGGTACATTATTAATGACCCGGACATTCCTGACTATCAGGGTGAATATGATCTTGAAATCGAAAATAAAAACTATACCCTCCTGATCTCAGGAAAATCAGGCAGTCAAAAAGCAACTGTGCAGTTGAATGATACATCGAACCTAAAGGTAAAGTCAAATTTTACAAGAGACCGACTTACCTTATCCTTTAAACTGGATGATGGGATTGTATATCAACTTTCAGGATGGCGTATTGAAAATGGGCTTAAGGGAAATGGAAACAAAAGTGATGGATCCATTATTTCATGGCATGCCACCTACTCCAAAGACATTGAAGACGTTGCCGAAAAAGAAAAAGAGAAAGACGAAATTCAACTTGGCAAGATTATATATCCATTTGCAGCCTATGGATGGACCAGTAAGCCTTCACGGGAAACCATAATCTTTAAGAATGCAACAGTCTGGACAAACGAGGATGATGGTATCCTGCAAAATATGGATGTTCTGGTATCGGATGGTAAGATCCGGGAAGTAGGGAA
>JAHEGY010000137.1 GCA_024644875.1 Cyclobacteriaceae bacterium | reverse complement strand
TAAAATATTTTCATTCTACAGGGTACGTATAATACCAAAAATATAATATCAATTTACGACTTTCCTGTTCTCTTTTTGTTTCAATCCGATATAAAATATCTGAATCTTGATAAGATCTTTTTTGCACTTTTGAAATATATAGAGTATGCCCGGTAAACAATAGGTCTAAAGTGCGGAAGTATCCATCCTGATTTTAAATTAAGAATTGTAAATTTTCTGGAATATTTTGTAAATTGATTGTAAATAGGTTCCCGTGGTGTTGATTTTTTAATTACAACACAGATCTATCATGCAACAACGACGCTTGGCCGCTGTCATGTTCACCGACATTGCAGGATACACTGCATTGATGGGAAAGGACGAAGACCGTGCTTTTGAGATCCTTAGAATCAATAAAGAAATTCACGAAAAACTTATCGAAAAATACGGGGGTAACCTGATCAAGGAATTAGGTGACGGACTGTTGGTATCTTTCAACTCATCCGTCGATGCTGTCAGGTGTGCTATTGAGATCCAAAAGGAATGCAAAGAAAAGGAAATTCCATTAAAGATTGGTATTCACGAGGGAGATATGGTTTTTGAGGGAAATGATGTCCTGGGAGATGGAGTGATGGATGCTATTCTTCTCCATTTATCAAAAATTAAGGATTTGCGCGTAGTTTCAAGAACCTCCACGGAAAAATATCGGGATCATACAAAAACCATTCCCGAAATAGCCAGTGAACTGAATGTAACCTACATTTTGGAAGGTAGTTTCCAAAAATTTGGTGATAACGCGAGGCTGATTGTTCAGTTAATTAATGCTTCGGAAGAAGGACATGTATGGGGGAATGACTATGAAAGAAATTGGTTTGATATTTTTACCGTACAAAGTGAAGTAGCTCATAAAATAACTAAAGAATTGCATGCAGAAATCACAGCTGAGGAAAAAGAGATCATAGATAGGTCCCCAACCACAAGTCTTACGGCTTATGATTACTTTCTTCAGGCAGAATTAGAATTATTTGAATTTACCCTCGCTCCTGGTGTTAAAGCAAACTCAGGAAGAAATGTGCTATCTCTTTATAATCAAGTACTGAATTATGATTCTACTTTTGCCAAAGCATATGTAGGACTTGCCGTCCTCTATTATTTTTGGAATAATACATTTGCAAGAGTCAAAATGGATTCGATTTTGACTCTTGTAAATATCGCCTTGTCCTATGATGATAAATGCCCTGATGCTTACGATATGAAGGGCCATTATTATATGCTTATAGGGGATAAAGAAAGAGGATTTGAGGAGTTTGACAAGGCCATTATTATTGATCCAAATTTTGCGATGGCATATAAAAGTAAAGGAGCATATAATCTCACGTCCAACGGGGATATTATCGTGTCTTTCGAAAATCTTCATAAAGCAGCGGAACTTGAATTTGGCCCCTCTGGAAGAGTTCAAATATTAGACTATTTAGCAATGGCGTATGAATCGATTGGTTTTTTCGACCGATCAGATAAATATAACCTGGAGCGATTGAATCTACTTAAACAGGATTCAACGTATTATTATCATTATTATTCGAATAAGGAAGAAAAACGTGGAATTATTGATAAGGCGATTTTCTGGGAGAAAAAAGCGTTAAATCGTTCTCCTTCGAGTCTTATATTCACACTAAGATTAGGATATTTACATTCATTCAATAAACAATATGATCGATCGTATTCGTATTATCAGGAATTTGAAAAACCATTGAGGAATTGGACCACGCCAGTGATTAAAAATAGTTGGATATGGATTGGTCTTGCCCGATTGAAGATGGGAGATCAAAAAGAGGCTGATTTTTGGTTGAATAAAGCCCTTGATTACAACATCAATAGTATTGAATCTGGAGGAGGAAGATCAATCTCCTTTATTGCGCATTATGACCTGGCTAGGATTTACGCTTTGCAGGGTAATTATGAAAAAGCATACCAGTATCTGGAACTATATAATTCAAAAACTTTTTTCCCATATTCAGAAGTAGTTCAAATTAAATCAGATCCTTTTTTTGATAATCTTCGTGATGAAGAGAGGTTCCAGGCAATCGTTCGAAGCTTGGAGGAAAAATATCAACGGGAAAGGGAGAGGGTTAGAATTTGGTTAACCGAGAATAATTTGATGGAATAAATTTATATGGAAAAAAAACAGGAATAAAAAAATGAGCAGTTCCTTTCGCTGATTAAAACATTTATCAATACATTGATTAATCCTAGCTTTTTATTTAACTTCCTTAAATAAGTTTTGAAAAACGTGGTTAGTGATGTTGTGATCTCTTAACAGTGTAAAAACAAAATTTATAACCATGTCCGAACGTCGTCTTGCAGCGATCATGTTTACAGACATAGTCGGGTATACTGCCCTGATGGGTAAGGATGAGAAGAAAGCGTTCGAATGCCTGAAGAAAAACCGACGGATCCAATGGAGGCTCATCAAAAAGTTTAAGGGGAAGTGGTTGAAAGAAATGGGTGATGGTATCCTGGCCAGCTTCTCTTCCAATATTGATGCCGTAATGTGTGCCGTGTCTATTCAGACAGCTGCAGAAGAAATGTATATCCCATTAAGAATTGGTATTCACTTGGGCGATGTGATTTTTGAAGAAAAAGATGTCCTGGGTGATGGTGTGAATGTTGCGTCCAGGATCCAGGGCACTGCAGAAACAAATGGAATTGTTATTTCTGAAACAGTTTTTAATGATATAAAAAACAAAGAAGGGATTGATACTGAATTTCTGGGAACACAAACTTTGAAGGGTGTTGAATCCCCAATCGGAGTATACAAAGTAACATGCAAGGATCTTAGTACACTGAATTTTAAGATTGATACTGGCGAATTAACAAGGCCAATTGGGTTTAGGAGATTGACTATCGCTGCATGGATATTAGTAATAGCAGCCTTAGCATTCATTTTATACCTATTATTCCCTGAATATTTTGGCCCCGCTCAAGATATTAAAAAATCCATAGCGGTTCTTCCTTTCGTCAATATGACGAATGATTCAACTCAAGAATATTTCAGCGATGGGATTACTGAGGAGATCATTTCTAATTTGTCAAATATTAAAGATTTGTCTGTCAGAGCATCCGCTTCAGTATTCCAATACAAAAACAGTTCTAGTAAACCCAGTAAAATCGGAGAAGACCTGGGAGTTACTTATTTATTGGCTGGGAGTGTGCGCCGTGAACTGGATATGGTACGTATCACAATAAAATTAATCAATGCGCGTACTGAAACACAGGTATGGGCTGAGAATTATGATCGTAAATATGAAGGGATCCTGAAGATACAGAGTGAAGTTGCAAAAAAAGTAGCTGAATTATTAAACATCACTTTATCCACACCTGAAAAAGAAAGAATAGAACGAATGCCTACAACCCAATATACAGCATATGATTATTATCTCAGGGCTTTAAAAGAAACTGGAGTCGGTACAGCGGAGGGAGAAAGAAACGCTCTGGAGTATCTTGATAAGGCAATAGAGCTTGATCCGGAATATTCAAAAGCGTATAGTCTATATGCACATAGATTAATGCACTTGTCCGTTAGTAAACCAATGATGAGCACCCAGGAAGCATTGAAACTGGCCCTTCCCGCAGCCGAAAAAGCGGTCGAATTTGATTCACTTTCATCGGATGCCTGGTTCGTACTTGGTGTAGTGAAATATTATCTGGAATGGAATTTTTTAGCTGCAGAAAAATATTTTCTTAAAAGCATGGAGTTAAAATCCTGGGGAGATGCACCCATTTACGGTTGTTTTTGTACATATGCAGAATATCTTCTGTCCAATGAACGCGAAGATGAAGTACGAATTTTACTTGAAAGGATAACTAAAATAGATCCACTTAATATTGAAATTCTGGGGATAGAGTCATGGATATATTCAATACATGATGAACATGAGAAGGCTCTGGAACTATTTGAAGAATTTTTATTGCGGGCAAATCGTCCATTGATATATATGGGTGTTGGGATGCAATATCACCTTATGGGTGATTATGAGAAGGCCATACAGTATTATGAATCAGGTTTATCTAGGATTTCAAGATCAGATTTAGGTGCAGCAAAGATATTAGCCAGATTGGCAATGTCCTATTATAGGCTGGAACGGATAGAAGAAACTTTCGAGATCCTGGATGAATTGATTGAACGCCATGAAAATGGAGAATATGGATTGGCCATTCCCATTGCACTAATTTTTAATGAAATGGAAGACGAGGAGAATACTTTTAAGTGGCTGGATATTGTATATGAACAACGTGAATCCAATTTTCTATATTTAAGAATTCTGGATTTTAAGAATCTGCGCGACCATCCCCGCTACATTGCCCTCATGCGTAAGATCGGGTTTGATATTTGATATTTTTAAAAGTGCATGCAACAAATCAGGAGAGAAAACCTGCCTTTAGGAACATTTTTCATCATAAATGATTATGAGATTTCTGTATTTGCTTCACTGAAAGTGAAAAGCTACCGCTTCTTATGAAAATTCACACGTGTTTTGTATCTTGAATAAGAATTAATTGCAAAATTTTCCAAAAATCCGGTTGTATAGGCATTTTTAAATTGGCTGAAACCACATCACAAAGAATTTTTAACCTTTCAGATCAGGATTTCATAGATGAGCTGACCAGGATAGTTGAGGCTAATCTGGAAATCAAACAATTCGGAGTTGAAGACCTTGCCCGCGAGGCAGGTATGAGCCGTTCATTGATCTATCGAAAATTGCAGTCGATCTCCAGAAAGTCGGTCAGCCAGTTCATAAGAGATATCAGGCTGGATAAAGCCATGAAATTGCTTGAACAGAATGAAGGATCAGTTTCAGATATAGCCTATCAAGTGGGCTTTGGAAGTCCGGCCTATTTTAATACCTGCTTCCATGAACGATATGGATATCCCCCAGGTGAAGTTAAATACCGGAATCTTAAAAGATATGGTAAAAATTCGTTTCTTACTTATAAAAGCCTGCTAATATCTATCGGTATCCTTTTGACATTAACGATTTTATTTTTTGCTTCAAGATCCCTGTATAATCATCCAAATAAGAAGGATGAGTTTACTTTCCCTGAAAAATCTATTGCTGTTCTGCCTTTTAAGAATTTGAGCAATGACGATGAAAACATTTTTTTTACATTCGGGATGGTAGATAACATTCTGAGCCACCTTGCAGGAATTAAAGGAATAAGAACGATTTCCAGGACATCAAGTGAAAATTATGAAGGAACCTCCAAATCATTACCTCAGGTTGGTCGCGAACTTGGTGCAAATTTTATTCTTGAAGGTAGTGTGCAAAAGTATGGAGATAATATGCGCATTATAGTCCAACTCGTCCAGGCAAATATAGACAAACATGTATGGTCGGAAGAATTTGATGTCGGACCGAAAAATGTACTTCGTATCCAGAGTAAGATCGCAAAAAAAGTAGCAACAGAATTGAAAACTATCCTGTCAGAGACTGAATTATCAGCATTAAATCAATTAAGTACCAAAAATATAGAAGCATACAATTTGTATGTCAGGGGGCGTTTTTTCCTGGGCGACATGACTGAGGCAGGTTTTAATAAAAGCCTTGATTACTTTTCACGAGCTATCGAAATTGATCCTGATTATTCCTTAGCATACGCCGGACTTGCGGATACCTACCTGCTTCTTACCGGATGGAAATTTATATCACCCGCCGAGGGATATCCAAAGGCAAGAGATTTCGCTTTAAAGGCACTGAGCATTGACAATTCTCTGGCAGAAGCAAATACTGCCCTGGCAGAAATTTACTGGAAATATGAAAGAAATTTCAGGCAGAGCGATCTACTATATAAAAGGACCATAGAAATATCCCAGAATTATGCACATGCTTACGATTCCTACGCGAATTACCTCTGGTGTATTGGAAAACATATGGAAGCTCGGGAACAAATCAACAAAGCCAAGGACCTTGATCCGCTATCAAAAGCGATCTATGTGCGAAGTGCTTCTCAGTACTATCATGATGGTCTTTTACTCAATGCCTTATCAGATCTTGAAAAAGTACTAGAGATAGATCCTGAATTTGCTGAGGCCAATTACCTTTTATTTTTTCTTTACAGGAAAATGGAGATGTGGGATCAATCGTTTAATGCCTTTAAAAAAATAAAGAAAGTGATCAAAGATGAGCGTGTTGTTGATGAAATATATCAGTCTTCTGGAATAGATGGAATTCTATATTATTTGATTGATTGGGGAAAGCAAAATAACAGTTCTCTATCTTATCACATTGCTGAATATTACGTCCTGCTTGGTCAGAAAAAAGAAGCCTTATCCTGGCTTGAAAAATTAGTAAATGGAGAATATTTGGTTGATGATGTCTTGTATGTATTGAATAACAGCCATTTTAAAAATCTCAGGAATGATCCTGAGTTTAAGGAGATGTTTGGTGAAATAGAAAAAGAATATCTCAAATAGGATACATTTATTTAATTTTGAAAATAGCAGCCGTTCAATATCAGATATTTCTATGTCCTTCTTCGCTTCCTATTGAATCGCTCCATCAATTTTAACGTAAACTTTGGCGCTATTCATAATAAAACATAATAATATTCAGCAAAATAAGAAAAAAACATGTGCCTCGGCTTGTTAATATTACCATAGCCCATCAGTGTAATCTATCATTTGGTAAATTCTGTGTATTTCAACCGTAAATCGGGAATCAACATAATTAAAATGCTTTCAATTTTTTTTTAATGGATTTTCATCATAATTAGAATCCTTATTTTCATTTTTTGGTCATATTGCTATAACCAGAATCTGCCTGCTCCGGCATGAAATTCAAAGTTGTTACATAGGAGATGGGCGGGTTTCCATTGAGTATTTAACTTTTTAGATATTGTATAAAATGAGAGTACTAGCTTTATTTTTTATTATGTTTTTATTATTTCCTCAGCTCAGCGCACAGGAAATAGATATTAGTGGTACTGTAACCAGTGCTGATGAAAAAATGCTCCTCCCGGGCGTTTCGATTTTGATTGTTGGTACGACAACCGGGACCATAACAGATGCGGAAGGAAATTACAAAATCTCTGTTCAATCAGGAACAAAACTGCAGTTTTCTTACATTGGATATGCCACGCAGGAAGTGGTCGTTGGGGCCCAATCAGTAATAGATATTGCCATGGTACCGGATGTCGCACAGTTGCAGGAGGTAGTGGTAACTAGCCTGGGCATTGAAAGACAGACCAAAGCTCTGGGTTATTCTATTACACAAGTGGATGGTGAAAAATTTACTGAAGCCCGCGAAAATAACCTCGCCAATGCATTGACAGGTAGGATTGCAGGTGTTAACATATCAAAAGTTGCTGGGGGCCCCGCTTCATCTACACGGGTCATTATCCGTGGCAATAAATCTTTGGAGGGAGAAAACCAGCCATTATATGTAGTGGATGGCATCCCAATCAACAATTGGGATTACGGGCAGGCCGGCGTTTGGGGTGGCCGTGATTCAGGTGACGGCATGACCAGCATCAATCCTGATGATATTGAATCCATCGAGGTGCTAAAAGGTGCCAATGCCTCGGCATTATATGGCGCCAGAGCAGGAAATGGTGTGATTAGTATTACAACCAAAAAAGGTAAAGCCAGAAAAGGCATCGGTGTTGATTTCCTTTCGAATTTTGTATTTGAAACCATTTATGATCAAAGGGAACTGCAAAGGGAATATGGTCAAGGGGACTATGTACGGATTGATCCTGTAGATCCTGACTCGCCTTTTGAAGCGGTGGCTCCTCGTGATCAAACAGAAGGATTTGGATGGAATACCACTTCCTGGGGGCCTAAATTGGGAAGCGGGACTTTTGTAGGATTTGATGGAATAGAACGTTCTTATGTTGATGCGGGCGATCAGTGGCCTAAATTTTATAAAAATGGGAATACCTGGACCAATACCCTTGCTTTGACAGGAGGGAGCCCCAATCAGAATTTCCGCCTTTCTGTATCGGATCTTCGAAGTAATTCCATTATTCCCAATGCGGGATTTGACAGGTTTAATGCATCACTTTCGACTAATTCTAGATTTGGCAAGAAACTTTCTCTTTCGGCCAAGATATTGTATTCGCATGAAGATGCAAAAAACCGGCCCCGTTTATCTGATTCTCCAGGTAATATCCCCCTTTCGATGTATTACCTCCCTGCAAACTCGGATTTGGATTGGTACAGAGGTGATCCGGATAAGCTGGGGGCCATACCTGAAGATCAGGACCCATCCAGTTTAAGCGTATGGGGGAGTTCTCCAGGTTTTGAGATGCCTGCAGGTAATAATAACTGGCATCAGAACCCATGGTGGGTATCTAACCAATTTAAGCAGAGAGATATAAAAGATCGCATCATTGCATCCGGTCAATTGAGGTACGATATTACGGATTTTCTGTACATACAGGGTCGAATTGGTATGGATTGGATAACCAGAAGGGAAACTGATCTAACCCCCCAAGGTACTGGTTATTCGCGAGGAGGAAGTATGACTGAAATGGAGTGGAGAAGGCGTGAACTTAATATGGACTATCTGGTTGGTTTTGAAGAAAAATTTGGGCCATTAAGTGTTAATGCGTTCTTTGGAGGTAGTTGGTGGCGCGCAGAAAGTGAACGCATGATAATAAGTGGAAATGGTTTTAACGTACCTTTCAGGGAATTCATTAACAACACAGTTACCCGCAATTGGGGTTATTCCTATGGGTCAGGAGGCATCAATTCACTCTTTGGTCAAGCTGAAATCGGTTACAATGGTTTCCTTTTTTTGACTGGCACTATCAGAAATGACTGGTTCTCTTATATTGGTCCCGAATATAACTCAGTACTGTATCCATCAATTGGATTAAGTTTTGTTTTCACCGACATCATGAATACCTTGCCTTCCTGGCTGAGTTTTGGCAAAGTTAGAGGTTCATGGGCACAAGTAGGAAATGTAACTACTACCCCTTATTTGTCAAAACTAACGTATTCACTCAATGGAAATTCGCACCTTGGTTATACCATGGCATCCTTTTCATCAGCTATGAGAAGGGGCGGGCTTATCCCTAATCCGGAGCTTACCCCACAATTATCAACGGAGATGGAGTTCGGTATAGATGTCAGGTTCTTCAATAACAGACTTGGTATTGATGCAACCTATTATGATCAGATAACAACAGATGACATATTAAGGACTCAAATATCCATATCGTCTGGTTTCCAATACACCGATGTTAATATTGGGGAAATGAAAAATAAAGGCGTTGAAGTCCTACTATATGGTACGCCTGTGCAAGGAACATTTACATGGGATATATCATTGAATTTCGCCAGAAACAGAAACGAGGTAGTTTCTCTTTTAGAGGGAATCGATGAAGTTTCACTTGAAGAACCAAGAACAAGAACAGTCCGGGTCAAACATATTGCGGGATATCCATACGGAATGCTTACTGGCTGGGTTCAGAAAAAGACCCCGGATGGAAGATTGGTATATAAATCAAATGGAGAGCCTGTGCGATCTGACTTATATGAAATCATAGGATATGGGGTTCCGGATTTTACCGGAGGTCTTGAAAATACATTTACCTGGAAAGGTTTTAATCTCAGCTTCCTGATAGACTTTAAATATGGGGGTGACATATACTCGGGTACCAATGTACGCTTGACACAGGCTGGTCTGACGAAAGTAACCTTACAGGGAAGAGAAGGACAAGAACCCATTCAGGTCAGTGGTGCTATCCAATCTGGAGTAACCGCTGAAGGTGAGCCGATCTATGAAAACTTTAACTATACCCTTGCACCCAATGAAGCAGCCAATTATTGGTACCAAATGGGCATCTGGGCATCCGATAAATTTACATATGACGCTTCATTTGTAAAACTCCGACAACTAACCTTAGGATATAATTTTTCAAGTTCTCTGTTATCCAAAACACCATTTAACAGCATTTCTTTGTCTATTGTTGGAAGGAATCTATGGATCATACATAAAAATACACCAAATATTGATCCGGAATCGTCCTATAGCAATTCCAATTCCCAGGGTCTGGACTATTTCGCCATGCCTCCGGTCCGCAGTTATGGGTTTAACTTAAAGTTAGGATTTTAGCAATGATTTAAAGTTCATAAAATTAGAAATATGCTACATCCAATACAAATCTACTTATTTAACAGAGTTTCATTACTGAAGTGTCTTGGTTTCAAAGTGTGAAATCCTTGATTCGCCATGGAGTATTTGTTTTGAGAGGCCTATATATTAAAAGATATTTAGAGTTTCTAAAAGGGAGAAGTTTTCGTGTAAATGGTTTATTAATTTAAATATCTCCGAATCCTCGAGCCGGTTCAAGATAGCTTATTCAGTCGACCGGTTCCGAGATTCGGATTGAATGATCATGACTGAAAACCACCGACTAACGGCGATCATGTTTACCGACCTGATGGGTTATACAGCCCTGACGGAGAAGAATGAAACTGCGGCTCTCGAGCTGGTTAAGAAAAACCGTAATCTTCACCAGAATTTGATACAGAAACATAGCGGTCAGTTGGTAAAAGAAATGGGAGATGGCTTTATGGCCACCTTTGACGATACGCTGGATGCATTATCCTGTGCCCAGGAAATCCAGATTGAAGCGAAAGCCAGCGAATTTGACATTCCTATCCGCATCGGTATCCACTATGGTGATATCACCATCGACAACGAAGACATTTTTGGTCATGGAGTGAATATGGCTTCCAGAATTCAATCCATTGCCGATCCCGGTGGCATATATATTTCTGAGTCGATCCAGGAATTGATCCGGGACCGGGCTGATCTTGAAACCCAGTTCATGGGCGCCGTTCCGCTTAAAAACATCAAAGATCCGGTTCCTGTTTATGCCTTGAAAGGTAATGGACTGCCGCCTCCCGAAAAAAGAAGGATCGAACGGATCATCAGGCGGGCCATTTATTTGAAGTATTCCAGGAATGCAGCCATTACGGTTACGCTGATCCTGGTTGCCATGTTTATCTGGTTTATCCGGACATATGATATCGAAAGGGCAATAGTGACAAAAACTGTGGCCATACTCCCACTTCAAGATCTAACGGAGGATCCCGAAAAGGATTATCTGAGCGAAAGTTTGACTGATGAGCTGATTCGTGAACTATCCAAGGTAAGTGCGCTTACAGTAATCTCACAGAGATCAACCCGGCAGTACGCGGGGATTGGCAGCTCGATTTCGGAAATTGCCCGTGATCTCAATGACTTGAATTACGTTGTTGATGGAACAATATTACTGGAAGAAGATCAGATTCGAACCGAGATTCGCTTGAACGATCCGGCAAAAGACCAGGTGATTTGGAGCAAGGAATATATGGAGTCAATAAGCGGTAGCCGGCAATTGTGGGGTGAAGTGGCACAAGACCTCAGCCGAATGATGGGGATTGTCGAATCAAAGCAAATTTCCAGCTTATGGACGGGAATCAGGCAGGTGGATCCTGAAACCTATGAATTATACCTTAGAGGTATGTATGAATTAAATAAAGATGCAGGAAATCCTGAACTGGCATTGTCATATTTC
>JAHEGY010000136.1:1561-11556 GCA_024644875.1 Cyclobacteriaceae bacterium | reverse complement strand
AGTTTATAGGTATCCGGAATTGAAGCAATTATAGATTTGTTTCCAGGATAAAGGTCTTTAAACTTTGCAGTGGTCAGTTTTGAATTTTTGAGATTTATCAATCCCCATTGCTCTTCAATTTTATAACCGATTATCCCATCAAATACACCGGTCTGACCGTCACTCCAACCAATATCATCGTATTCTGCGGGAATGACCTCTTTTCCCCGATGATCTTTGAGTCCCTTTTTTTGATTTTGTTCAAAGATAGCATACTCATTGGCATAGCTGCAGGGTAGTATTCCAGTAACTATAAAAAATAATAATATCAGTGCTTTTTTACGCCCCAACCCTAAAATCTCAAATTTTTTTTTATATTTTCAAAAATAGTACAAAAATCAGACATCAACTCTATTATTTGGCATATTCAAAGATTAAATTTAATTTTTTTTATAAAATAGTGTGTTTTTGCACAAATTTGGTGAAAAAATGTCATGTGATTTATAGTGTTTCCTAAACAATATTTTATTATATTCGTTTAGAACCAACACAAGCACTTATTAGTAACACACCATGGATCGTTTTAGAGTTATATTCAAATGTAATCAAAAACCTGACGAGAGAAAATTCCTTGGAGGTTATGAAAAGGGGAAAAATTATATAGGAAGGTCTTTCAATGGTTTGTTCCAGATTTCACCAAAATGGGGCAGCAGTCTTCCTACCCGGGTAATACCCAGAAAAGTATTTGATCAGTATTTTGAGTTAATTCATAACTAAAACTTACTCGCTGATATAAATCCTTTTCACCCTTTCACTGATATTCGTTAATATCTCATATGGAATGGTATGTATCGAATCTGCCAGTAACTTCAGGGGTTGTTCTTCTCCAAAAATAATTACAGGATCTCCTTCTTTAGCCTCGATTTCGGTTATATCTACCATGGTCATATCCATGCATACATTTCCAATAACAGGCGCCATAGATCCATTTATCCAAACTGATGCAGTTTTGTTCCCAAATGACCGGAAAAATCCATCGGCATAACCAATGGCAATGGTGGCAATGGTACTGTCTTTTTCGATTAACTCTCTCCTGCCATATCCTACGGAATCACCTTTTTTTAATTTTTTGACCTGGGATACCTCGGTTTTTAAGGTTCCAATTGATTGGAGCTGTTCGTTAATTAAGCCTGTGGCATCATAACCATATAATCCTATTCCAAGACGTACCATATCAAAATGATATTCCGGATATCGGATAATTGCAGCAGAATTAGCGATATGACGAATAAAACGCTTTTGTATCCGGCTTTCTAAATACTGAGTAGCCTTTTTAAAACTACTGGCCTGGTTTTCTGTAAATTGATTATGTTGGGAAATGTCAGCACTGGATAAATGGCTGAAAACACTCGCCACCGAAATTAGAGAATTTTCCTTTAGAATGTTGATCATTTCATCCAGATCGTCAGGATCAAAACCAAGACGACTCATTCCAGTGTCCAGTTTGATATGTATTTGAATCGAGCGATTATGGATTTTTGTATACCGGTTGATCTCTTTCAATAATCTCAGATTATAGATCTCAGGTTCCAGCCTGAACTCAAGGATTTTATCCAGGGAATCCAGGGAGGGATTCATGATCATTATGGGCAGATTTATGCCATTTTTTCTTAGAGTAACGCCTTCGTCTGTGTAAGCAACCCCCAGATAATCTATCCTGTGAAATTCCAAGAGATTAGCGACTTCAATACTCCCACTGCCGTAAGCCAGGGCTTTCACCATAACCATAATTTTTGTACCTGGTTTCAGATAAGAACGGTAAACATTTAAATTATGGCTTAAAGCATCTAAATTAATCTCAAGAACGGTCCCATGAAGTTTCTCCTGCAGATAACGAATGGCATTTTCCAGTCCGAAGTTACGGGCACCCTTTACAAGGACAATCTCATTGTTGAAATTATTCAGATTGAATTCTTCAAGGAAAGCGGATGTATCTTTATACCAGTAAAAATCACTTTTCAGGTGCCCTTTTATATGTTTGATTTCTGTTCCAATGCCTATAACCTTATCCAATGAATTCTGATTTATGATATCAGCAGTCTTTTCATATAGTTTGGAAACGCTCATGCCTGATTGTAGAATATCAGATAAGATCAATGATCTTTTATTGCGTTGCTTTTGATTAAATAGATAATTCAGGGCGATTTCCAGGCCGGCAAGATCATTGTTATAGGTATCGTCAATTAAATAGGTATCGTTAACGCCTCTTTTCATTTCCAATCTCATGGAGATATTCTGCAAAGCATCCAGTCCTTCCTGGATTTCTAATAATGTCCACTCAGAATTCAGTAAATAAACGATACAATGAATGATGTTCTCAATGGAAGCCTGATCGGTAAATTTAAAATTGAATTCGTAAGCTGTAAAACCATGAACTATCTTGATTTTTGAACCTTTTAATTCCTGTGATATTTCTGCAATTTGGAAAATAGCTTCCGGCTTCGCTCCCCATGTTATTTTATCACATTCAGGCAATATTTTTGATATGGTAGTATGAACCTGGGTATTATCCAGATTATAAATCAAGGTTTTGCAATCCTTGAACAATACCATTTTTTCTTCGAGTTTCTCAGTTCTGGAACGAAATCCTTCATCATGAGCAGATCCTATATTGGTTAGTATGCCAACATCCGGTTTAATAATTTTTTCGAGCCTGGTCATTTCTCCCCTGGTAGATATTCCAGCCTCAAATACACCAAAATCATGGGATTCATTGATCTGCCATATCGATAATGGAACCCCTATTTGAGAATTATAACTTTTGGGTGACTTTACAACATTATATTTCCAGGACAATATTTGAGAAAGCCACTCTTTGACAATAGTTTTCCCATTACTTCCTGTAATGGTGAGGATCTTTAAATTGAATAATTGCCTGTAATATGCAGCTAATTCCTGTAGGGCAAATATTGAATTTTCGCATACATAGAAATTGGCATCAGGATAATTATAAACAGGAAAATCGCTATTTTCAATTATAAATTGCCGTATGTTTCTGTTATAGAGATCTTCAATATATTGATGCCCGTCATGGATCTTACCCTTTATGGCAAAAAATACACTTGATTCATTGTTTATAATCTTTCTTGAATCAGTTGAAAGATAGGAAATGGGAAAATCCTTAAAATATTGCAGAAATTCACCTTTGATTATTGCATTTAGTCCGGAACTTTTAATCATTAATTTCTGGGAATAGACAATTTTAATTCAAATTGATCAATTTCGTTCTGAAATCCAACCCTAAGGAAAAAGTTCAGGACATCATAATTTCTTTCATTCAGATTTAATATATATATCGGTTTGTTTCTACATATCCTGATCATTTTTTTTATCAACATTGAGGCAATACCTTTTCCCCTCGCATCATGATCAATTCCAATATGCTCCACCCTGCCCATTTTTTTATTAAAAATCAGAAAACCAACAAGTGTATCATTTTGATATGCCTCAAGGATAGCCTCGTTTGATTTATTCTTTTTTAATAATGGAAAAGAATCAAGGAAACAGGACTTATAATCACAGAAGCTCTCGTACTTTTTCCATTTAGGGGTTTCCGGAAATATCAGATCAATATTGGGTTTTTTAAAACTACGTAAATATGAACTCTCACTTTTCAGTTTAAGACAATGAAAGAATTTCGATCGAGTAAATCCCAAATTTTCATACACTTTAATTGCCGGCTTATTATTTGATATTACCTCCAGAACACATTGTTCGATTCCATTCTTTTCTAATTTTGGAAATATCGAATAATACATTTTTTCTGTGAGCTTATTACCTCGATATTTAGTTATGACCCCTGTGCCGCCATTGTATGCCGTCTTTTTCCCTTCATAATAATTAATGCTGTTAAAAATAAAGCCTATTAATTTTTTTTTGGAATAGGCGCCCACGGAGTAATTAAAACTTATATTGGTTTTCTGAACGATTTTTTGAATGAATTGACCGTGGGTAAGATTTATGGGAACAATATAATCTGAAAATGCATCATTGAATGTCCTTCGCATTTTTGATACATCTTTTTGTCTGAAACCCTTAAAATCAAAGTCAACCATCTGATCCTTTTCTTTAATACTTTCTCGAACTGCTTGAATTTCCTTCATTTCCGGAGGAAATTCCCCGGATCTCCACGACTTACCGGATCTTAAGCAAACAATTTAAACCTATCCAGGAAAGATCAGCAAAAGCACTATTCACTTTTAAAAGATCTGGCAAGTAGCACTTATTTAATAAAAGTTTTTAAATCGTTGAGGGTAAGCTTTCCTTCATAAAAGGCTTTTCCAAAAATTACGGCATAAACGCCTGCATCTTCGAGCTTCTGTATATCATCCGCTGACCTTACACCGCCACTTGCAAAGATCTTCGAATCAGGAAATTTACCAACAAGGTCCTTATATAATTCAAAATTTGGCCCAACCATTGTCCCATCCCTGGTAACATCCGTAACCTTGACATATTTTAATCCCCTGTTATAGAAATAGGATATAAATTCATAAAGATCAATATCGGTTTTCTTCTGCCATCCCTTAATTAAAAGCTTACCATCTGAGGCATCGGCAGATAGGGAAACCTTCTCACGTCCATAGGAGAAAAGCCAGGAAGTGAATAATTCCCTGTTTTTTGCAGCAATACTCGAAACGGCGATATATTTAGCGCCATGTTCAAATAGCTTTAAGATATCACCATCTGTTCGGATTCCACCAGAATATTCAATCTCAAGATCCGTATGTCCTGCAATTGCTTCAAGTACATGATATGCAACCGGACTTTCTTTGATTGCACCTTCGAGATCAACTAAATGTATAACCTCAATACCAATGTCCTCAAACATCTTGGCAAAGTCAACCGGACTTTTTTCATATTCTTTTTCATGGGAGTAATCTCCCCGGGTTAGCCTGGTAACTTTTCCGTTTAAAATGCTAATGGAAGGATATAATTTGATCATTATATAGAAAATTAAAAAATATTTTAAATATAAAGACAAAAAGGAAGAAATTGAATAAAACCGAAAAATTAAAGGCGGAAGCTATTTGATTTCTATTAGTTTAAATCCTTCTCCATGAATAGTAATGATAGCTATACTTTCATCAGGTTTAAGATATTTTCTTAATTTCGCGATGTAGACATCCATGCTTCTCGCATTAAAATAACTGTCATCCCTCCAGATCATTTTTAATGCAGCACTCCGGTCCAGTACTTCATTCATATTCTGACATAAGAGTCTGAGCAGTTGAGATTCCTTGTTGGTTAATTTGATTTTTTGGTTCTTTATGATCAAAGTTTGCTTATCGTATTCAAAAGTACTTTCGCCGAACGTATAAACAGTTTTCTGATGTTTTTCCCCTTTTAGAGAGCGACGCAATACCGCATGAATTCGAAGCAAAAGTTCCTCCATACTAAAAGGTTTCGTAATATAATCATCTGCCCCGGCACGGAAACCACCTATAGTATCTTCCTTTAAAGATTTTGCTGTCAGGAAAATAATTGGAATATCCTTATTAAGCAGCCTGATATCTTTTGCAAGTGCAATGCCATCTTTTTTGGGCATCATTATGTCCAGGAGGCATAAATCAAACTGGCCGTTCTTAAAGGTTTCGAGTCCAATTTCTCCATCAATGCATAAGGTGGGATCATAATCTTTTAATCTTAAATAATCACTTAGGATCTGTCCTAAATTTGGATCGTCTTCTACAACGAGTAATTTAATTTTGTCCATTATTTATAGGTAAAATAATTTCGAAGGTACTTCCCTTGCCAGGTGTACTTTTTACCTTTATTTGTCCACCCAAAGCCAACAATATAGTTTTTACATAGGTCAAGCCCAGTCCGAATCCTTTAATATCGTGGATATTTCCGGTTGAAACCCTATAAAACCGATCAAATATTTTGTCAATTGCTTCTTTTGTCATGCCTATGCCTTTGTCTGATATTCTGATCAACAGCCCCTGGTGATGATCTTCAGTATCAATTCGGATATCAGGTTTTTCAGGTGAATATTTATTGGCATTATCCAGGAGGTTATAGATTATATTTGTCAGATGTACATCATCACTTACAATATGGTTATTGCTTGCGATCAGGTTTTTATGAATGTTTCCACCCCGCTTCTCGATTTGCAAGTTCAAATGAGACAGCGTTTTTTCAATTATCTTGTGAATATCCAATTCCTCCAATTTTAACCTGTATTCTTTTTTGTCAAGTGTTGCCATCTGAAGCACTTTTTCGACCTGACGTCCCAGGCGTCTGTTTTCATCGCGTATGGCTTCTACATATTTTGAAATGAATGATTCATTTTTCTGAATGTCTTTGTCCTGTAATGCTTCGCAAGCCAGCGATACGGTCGATATTGGAGTTTTGAACTCATGCGTCATATTATTAATAAAATCATTCTTTATTTCAGAAAGCTTTTTCTGCCTTAGAATTGCGAATATGGCATAAGCGAAACAGAATATGATCAAGAGAACGAGAAATACAGATGATGTAAGGGTTAACCAAATATCCTTGAACAGAAATCCAGCCTGGTCTGGAAAGAAAATGGTAAGGTAGTTTTCACCACTGGCAAAGTCATTCGGGAATAGCTTGATCGAAAAATCTGATAAAAGCACATCCTTTTCGTCCATTGCCTCATAATCGCTGAAGATCACATGGTTTATACCCCTGTCGACAACTGCATATTCGTAATCAATGTCAATACCCTTCATCTGAAGTTGTTCCTTTAACATCTTATCGACCTGTTCTTTATTTACCCTGTTGGAAATCTGTTTCTGTTCCCCGAGAAGGTCATCGAGCACTACGGTAACCATCCTGGACTTTTCTGCAAATTTCTGAATATTACTCCGTACCTGCTTTTCATAAGCTTCAAAATTGTTGAAATCTACCTCAATCTGGTTTTGGCTGTAAAAATGTTCTTCACCAAAAAATTGATTATTTCCTGGATTTCCGTTGTTGGATATTTCATAACTGATCCTGACCATCTGGTTACCAAATAGAAGTGAATCCTCAATTCTGAATCCGGATTCCCAGGTTATGGCTTTTCCTGATTGCTGATGCTTTCGCGATACGAATGAATCTGTATAATTATTGGATTGTTGATTAAATCGCAAAAAATTAGTATCCATCTGAAAGATCCGGTTGTTTAAAGGTCGGTTGTTGATTTGTTTTGAAGCAGCATAATAAACTTCCCTTTTTTCAAGATTGGACACTACATGATTCAGTGCT
Source organism: Cyclobacteriaceae bacterium (assembly GCA_024644875.1). Lineage (GTDB taxonomy): Bacteria > Bacteroidota > Bacteroidia > Cytophagales > Cyclobacteriaceae > JAGTVG01. Next base: position 4,299 of record JAHEGY010000136.1, on the reverse strand, counting down.
TCATGAACATTCTGGTTGAATTTAACATGGCTCACATCTATCGCATTATTGATCCAGTAGGCTTGAAATCCAATCAGCCCGATCATTGCCAATGACATCAATGCAATTATTGTTCGTATCATTTTACGACTCATAATACAAATCTAACGTCCGTCCATTATTATAAGTTTATATTTAACACTTTTTAACACTCTTTAACCTGGCATTAACTATTAAATCCATTTATGCCATTAAATTTGCTGCTGTTAACCGATTAAAAACGATTTAGATAATGAAGAAAATATATGGTATTTCAGTATTGGCATTAATGTGGCTTTTGTCAATAAGCGTTGTAAATGCTCAGGAAAAAGAGGAAAAATCCAGTATCGTCCGAAAAGAAGTTAAAGTAACCATAGATGATGAAAGTGGTGAGCCAAGTTATACTGTTGAAACAACAACCACTGAAAATGGAGAGAAAAAGGTGGTTAAGAAAACCTATAATAGCCTTGAGGAAATGAAAGAAGATTCCTCCATTGATGTTCTGAGGAAATCTGATGAGAACGGAAATATTACCATGAAACTGGGAGATAAAGGCTCCAAAGTTATGGTTTTTACAAGAGATGATGGAGAAACAATAGATATTAAAATTGACGAAATGTCAGAAGACATGGAATGGGTACAGGCCGGGGAAGAGGAAAGCAATGTAATGATCTTTAAGGATGGTGAAGGTGAATCCGGAAATTCCTTCTCGTTTTTTACTGATGATGGCGATACAAACCATATAACCAAATCCTATAAAGTAAAAGTGATCAAAGATGGTGAACACGAAGGACATCAAATTCATGAGCATGAAAATGTATTTGTCATAAAAGATGAAGAGGGAAATATTACAATGAGCCATAGTGGAGAAGATGATGATGTAATGGTGTGGGTAGACGAGGCAGGACATAAGACGATAAAAAAAACATACCATGTTAAAACCGGAAAATCATCTTTTGCTGAGGCGAGTATCCAACCTATTGCTGCCGATGAGGAAGAATTCAGCGCATTCAACTTGTCAGTAATGCCTGAACTTGTATTAAAATCTATCAATTATTATCCCAATCCAAACCAGGGAGAGTTTACACTCGCTTTTACCGGGTCCAAAAAACCAGTGATTGTTCGAATACTTGACCTGAAAGGAAACATGAAAATGGAAGAAAATATTAATGATTTCAATGGGACTTTCAATCAGGTACTCAATGTTAAGGACTTTGATAAAGGAACCTATCTTTTACAGATCTTCCAGCAGGATAAAGTCTTAAACAGAAAATTAGTTTTAGAATAAGTAGTAAAAATTCTCATGACAACATCCCGCTTTTTACTGCCGGCAGGTAGTGAGGCGGGATTTTTTATTTTCCAGCTGCCGGATATATGAAACATTGAATTATATTTGAAACTTAAAATAGTGAAATGAAGCTGGAAAACAACAGATACAACATTCAAGGTGTAGATATTGAAGAACTATGCCAGGAATATGGTACATCACTTTATGTTTATGATGCGGAAAAGATAAGCCATCAGGTAAACTCCATGAGAAAAGCTTTTAAAGGCCTTGAGATGAGGATCAAGTTCGCCATGAAAGCATTATCAAATGTATCCATATTGAAGCTGATGAATAAGCTGGGAACTGGACTGGATGTGGTATCGATACAGGAAGCACATATTGGCCTTCGAGCGGGTTTCGATCCAAATGATATTCTCTATTCACCAAATTCCGTGTCTTTTAACGAAATTCAGGAGGCTGTGCAACTGGGACTCAGGATCAATATTGATAATATTTCTATTTTAGAACAATTTGGGCATGAATATCATAATACAGTTCCATGCTGTATACGGATAAATCCTCATATAATGGCGGGTGGACATACCAATATTTCTACAGGGCACATCGATTCCAAGTTTGGAATATCCATTCTGCAGATGCGGCATTTGCTCCGTGTAATAAAAACCAATAATATTCATGTAGAAGGGTTGCATATGCATACAGGATCTGATATTCTCGATGCGGAGGTATTTATTCAGGGGGCAAATATTCTTTTTGATGCCGCCCGAGAATTTGAAAACCTTAAATATATTGATTTTGGAAGTGGTTTTAAAGTGGCATATCGTGATGGCGATGTTACCACGGATATTAATGCACTGGGGAAGAGGTTGAGCAAATCCTTTAGTAATTTTTGTGCGGAATATGGACAAGAGCTGGAAATCTGGTTTGAACCTGGCAAATATCTGGTCAGTGAGGCAGGTTTTCTTTTCGCAAAAGCCAATGTGATCAAAACCACCCCGGCTACTGTATTTGTAGGTGTTGATTCTGGAATGAATCACCTGATAAGGCCCATGATGTATAATTCTTACCATGATATGCTCAATATCAGTAATCCAAATGGAACCTTCAGGGTATACTCTGTAGTGGGTTATATCTGTGAAACGGATACGCTGGGATCAGACAGAAAGCTGAACGAAGTAAGGGAGGGTGATATCATAGGAATAAAGAATGCAGGGGCATATGCTTTTTCCATGTCCTCAAATTATAACTCCCGATTGCGCCCAGCCGAAATTTTGATTTTAGATGGTCAGGCCAAATTAATCAGAAAACGGGAAACTATGGATGATATTTTCCGTAATATGGTCGAAATAGAGCTTTAAAACATTGATTAAGGTATACATAGGTTCTCTTAACCCAGTAAAAATTGAATCTACCAGGCAGGCATTTCAAAAAG